>CAZPWV010000005.1:4598-20601 GCA_964590825.1 uncultured Rhodobacter sp.
GCCGCAGGACCAGGACCAGTTTCGCCGCACCCTGGGTGATGGCAGCCAGTGGGGGCTGAGCCTGACCTATATCGAGCAACCCTCGCCCGATGGCCTGGCGCAGGCCTATATCCTGGCAGAAGATTTCCTGGCCGGGGCGGCATCGGCCATGGTGTTGGGGGACAATATCTTTTTTGGCCACGGCCTGCCGCAACTTCTGGCCGAGGCCGATGCCCGCAGCGATGGCGGAACCGTATTCGGCTATCGTGTCGCCGACCCGGAACGCTACGGCGTGGTGGATTTTGACGATGCGGGCCGGGTAAGGGCGATCATTGAAAAACCCACGGCACCACCCTCGAACTATGCGGTCACCGGGCTCTATTTTCTGGACGGCACCGCCCCCGAACGCGCCCGAAAGGTGCGGCCTTCGGATCGGGGTGAACTGGAGATTGCCACACTGCTGGAAATGTATCTGGCCGAGGGCGGCCTGAAGGTTCAGCAAATGGGGCGCGGATACGCCTGGCTGGATACCGGCACCCATGGCAGCCTGCTCGATGCGGGAAACTTTGTGCGAACGCTGGAAAAACGGCAGGGCCTGCAAACCGGCAGCCCCGACGAAATTGCCTTTGGGCTGGGCTGGATCGATGCCGAAACCCTGCGTGCCCGCGCCAGGCTGTTTGGCAAGAACGATTATGGCGAGTATCTGCGGCGCCTGATCGAAGATTGAGGGAAGTCATGACCGCTTCCCTGCCCCTTGATGCGCCCTTCGTTGCGGTGTTGATGGCCACCTATAACGGGGCCGCAAACCTTCAGGCGCAGCTTGACAGTCTGGCCGCGCAAAGCCTGCCGCCCCGGTTGGTTATGGTCAGCGACGACGGCTCGCAGGATGAGACGACCGCAATTGTCCGTGCCTTTGGCGCGGCCCACCCGGAACTTTCGGTTCAGTTGCGCCGCGGGCCTTGCGCCGGGGCGGCCAAGAATTTCCTGACCCTGTTGCGTGACATTCCGCAGGCCGCCGATTTCGTCGCGCTCTGCGACCAGGACGATATCTGGCTGCCCGGAAAAATCGCGGCCGGGGTAAGGCAGTTGCGGTCCGATGGCGGCTCCGGGCCCAGGCTTTACTGCGGCCGCACCTGGGAGGTGCACGAAGACCTGAGCCGACGCAGGATGTCACGCGGAGCAAGGAAGCCCGCCGGTTTCCGCCATGCGCTGGTGCAAAACATCGCCGGCGGCAACACCATGATCCTTGACCGGCAAGGCGCAGAATTGATCCGTGCGGCGGCGCGGCTGACCGATGACGTGGTGGTGCATGACTGGTGGGTTTATCTGGTGATCTGCGCCACCGGGGGTCAGGTGCTGTTCGACCCGCAGCCCCAGATGCTTTACCGCCAGCATGACGGCAACCTGATCGGTGCCAACCGCGGCCCGAGAGCCATGGCAACGCGGCTGGGGATGCTGCTTTCGGGGCGGTTTCGCGACTGGTGCAGCCTGAACATTGCAGCGCTGCGCAAGATCGAGGCCAGGATGACCCCGGAAAACCGTGCCTTGCTGGAGCATTTCGCCACCGGGCGACGCGGAACGGCCTTGCAGCGCCTGACAATGGTCTGGCAGGGCGGATTTTATAGGCAAGGGATGATGGGGCAGGTCTCGCTTTATCTTGCGGCGATTCTGGGCCGGCTTTGACCTCTGGCCGTTGCGTTGCGGCCAAGGGCGGCGCACGGTCGCCATACGCCAAATTCACCCCGCTCGGGAATGGTTGCGCGAAACCATTCTATTGCGGAGACGGATATGCCGGACGTTTCACCCCTCTTGGGGTTGCCCTATCTTCTGCCCTCTCAGGCGCAAAAACACGTCACCCACAATGAGGCGCTGGCCCTGCTTGATGCGGTGGTTCAGCTTGTGGTGGCGGCAAGCGACCTTGCGACCCCGCCGGTTTCGCCGGTGGATGGCGACAGGTATATCGTTGCGCCGGGGGGCACCTCGGCCTGGCAGGGGCACGACGGGCATATTGCGGTCTGGCGTGACAGCGGCTGGCATTTTGCCCAGCCGCTTGCAGGCTGGCAGGCGCATGACCTGAGCAGTGGCAACACCCTGCGCTTTGACGGGTCGGGCTGGGTTGTTCCGCCGCTGGATCTTGCCAATCTTGACGGGGTCGGCATCGGCACCGGCTGGGACAGCACCAACCGGCTGACCGTCTCGGCAACGGCATCGCTGCTGAGCCACGACGGCGCGGGACATCAACTCAAGATCAACAAGGCAAGCACCGCAGATACCGCAAGCCTGCTGTTTCAGACCGGCTGGTCGGGGCGCGCCGAAATGGGCACGGCAGGCAACGACCGTTTCGCCATCAAGACCAGCGCCGATGGCACAGCCTGGGTCGAGGCGCTGTCGTTTGACGGGGCCAGCGGGGTTGCTTCGGGGATGGCGGTGCAGCAAAGCCGGACCGACATCACCGCCGGGCGTCTGATGCGGGCCGACTATGGCTATGGTCCGGGAAACCTTTTGGGCACCGTGTCGAGCAGCGGCGGCATCCCCACCGGGGCGGTCATCGAACGCGGATCGAACGCCAATGGCGAATATGTGCGCTTTGCCGATGGCACGCAAATCTGCAGCCATGCGCTGACGGCGGTAGCGGTCTCCACATCGGTCAACAACGGGGCGCTTTACACCTCGACCACGCTGAGCTGGACCTTCCCGGCAAGCTTTGCCGTCTCCACGGTGCAAAACCGCATCGGACGGCTGTTGAACGTCAGCAGCGGAGTTGCCGTGCATCTGCCCTATGGCAGCACCACGCAGGCAACCGGCATCAAGGCCTATGCCACTTCGGCTGTGGCCAGCACCGATTTGAACCTGTTGGCCATTGGCCGCTGGATCTGAGGAACCCCCATGCAACTGACCTTTCTTCCGACCCGATCCGACACCCGCCTGAGCCTTGAAAAGCTGGGTGAAACACTGGTTTTCAACGGCATGGCACTGGATTTTTCCAGCCTGACCGAGGGCGACATCCTGCCCCCCGAAGCGATTGGCTGCGACTGGATTGCCGGGCCGGTGGCGCGGGAAAACGGTGAAATCGCGGTATCGCTGATGCTGCCGCATGGCGCCGATGCGCCCGAGGAAACCCGGTTTCCCGCGCCGCTGCACCTGCTGCAAGATGGCCCGGTGGCGCTGCCCCCCTATCAGCAAGACGACCCCGCGCCCGGCCCCGGCCCCGGCGTGCAAACCACGGGCCGCATCGACTGGGCGGCAGTCTCGACCCGCCTCACCCGCGAGGCGCAGGCGCTGGCCGAATGGCGGACCGAGGCCGAACTTCCCGCTGCGGCCTTTCTCTTTGCCATGAAAGAGGCCGGAGCGATCAGCGAGGCCGAACTGCTGGGCTGGATGACCGGCCAGACCCCGACCGCCTTTGAGGCCGCGCTTGGCAGCCAAAGCGAGCTTGACCGTTTCATGGCGCTGATGCCGCTGCGCATGAACGGCGCCATCAAACGCAACAACCCGCTGGTGCTGGGCCTCGCCCTCGCCCCGCTGGATGATACGGTGATGGACAGCGTTTTCGGAGGTTGAGCACCGAAACCCTTCTGCGTCGGTTGCGTCCTGCAGCCGACGCATTCCGTTTCCGGCTACCCCGGTCAGCCAGCTTCAAGCTCCGCAGCAATCTCGGACAAAAGTCCTTGCGCAGAGCGCAACAACTCCGGTGACATCTGGAGCGGAAACTGAACGTCGTGGACGATCCGCTTCTTTTCGGCAAGATAGGCCGTTGTCACCGCCGCAGCATCATCTTGGAATTGGCCCGAATAGGTAGCGACAAATCGCTCTTGCAGGTTCTTCGACAGGAAACTTGAAGAACTCAGGTTGATCGGTCGAAGCCATTTCGACTCGTCTTCCCGGAACCCGTCAATCCACCCGATTTTCTGGTCCTTGAGCCGCTGCAACAGGGCAACCCGAAGCTGAAACGGCGCAACGCGCCCAAAGCGCTCGGCCCAAAGCTTGTTGAAAAGCCGCAGGAAACTAGTTTGCCATCCAACCCGCGAAGCATTCGCATCAACCTTGGGCAGCGCTATGGATGCAAGCGCCGGATCGAAGCGCTGCAACAGATCGACCGCCAGATCGACGCCATTTTCACGCAGCATGTCGTAACCGACAACCCGGACATTCTCGGCGCCAAACGCTTCGTTGAACCGCTGAAGTTGCTGAAACTGATCGAGACGAAAATAGAACGGAGCAGCCACCGTCTCCAAGGCAGCATCCGAGATATAGTCGCGAAATGACAGCGCCTGCCCGTGCTTGACCAGTTCCTGCCAATGCGAAGGCCACAGATCGACAAGGCGCCTCAGGTAAAACAGAACTGTCACTTTTCCAAAGCTCAGCGCTTCTCTGGCGCGCAAAAGATCGGCCACGTCAAGATGCGCAAAATTCTCGGATGAGATCACCACCGTCGGGTAAGGTTCGACCTCCGCCCGAAGCTGGTCGGCATCGAAATTGTCGCCCCAGCGACGCGACCAATCAACCAAACCGTGATGCGCCGCATTCGCCGACCCGGACATTGGATAGCACACACCGTTTTGCGCCAAGACACGACGGCCCCGGAAATAGGCAAGCTGAATTGCGGTTGTCCCGGTCTTGTGCGGCCCGACGTGCAGAATGATCTGTTTCATGACACCCGCCGCCTCAGGCAATACCCGCCACGGCCCGTGCATCCGGGTCGAGATAGGCGCGCATCATGTTGCCAACATTGTGAACGACCGTTGCCTCGGTCACATGGCGATAGTCTTCCTTCCAGGCCACGGCACGCTCGGACGCCATGACAGATTCGTAAGAGGGAAAATAATCGACGAAATCGAATTCACGGGTGACGACTTCGGCAGCCACCCGCAGCACCGACTTCGAATAACCGTTTGCCGTCAACACATCTGCCTCGGTGAAGGTTCGGCCAAGTGGAACCGGTGAAACAGAGACGATGATCTTTTGGCCATCGGGGCCGACGGCGTGAATTTTTTCGATCAGGCTGCGCGTTGCATCAATGGTCTCCATCGGCCCCAGAACCCGGAATTCGAACCGGCCGGCGTGGCGCAGCATGTCGCGCGGGCTGCCCAGTTCGTTCAGGTAAAGCCCGGTTTCGCGGTCATACCAGCACTCGATAAGCCCAAGCGTCACCACGACAACGCGGGAGCTTGCAAATGCGTCTCGGACATTATCCTGAATCAGCTTGCGAATGGCATGGGCGCGCCCCGAAGGAAGAAACTTCGCATAGCTCAGTTGCAGATCAAGCAGTTCGCCTTCGCCGTTGCGCAGAAAAAACGCGTCTGAATCGAGTTTTCCGAAAGCCGCGTCAATTTCGTTGAGCATGGAGTAGGGATTGTATTTGTTCAAAAAGGCCCTTGGCGCGCGTTTGTCGTCGGCGCGAAGTTCGGAGGGAATGTCGAATTTCCACAATGGGACGGTGAAGCCGCGAAGCGCAAACTCCCGCTCTACTCCCCGTGCGAAACATGAACCGATGGTGCAAATGCTGTCGCTCGGGGCGATACTGAAGCTTGGTGTCGGATAGCCAACGGCAAGGCCGGCAAGGCGCTCGTTTTCGTGCAGCTTGGGAAGGGAGGCGTGTGGGTTGCGCCGCCGGATTGCCGTATCCGCCGAAATCGCCCCGAAGGTGGCATCACATTTGGCTGTGCTGTTGGCGCCGTCTTGACTGCTCATCGCAATGCCCCGCAAGAGTGGTGATCTTTTAATTTTGATACTCGCTTGGGCCGTTGAGGCCAACCCAAATCAATCCGGCGGTTGAAACCCGCCCTACCCCATCGTCTTGCAAAGCTTTGCAACTTGCCGCTTTCGCAACCGATTTGCCACCATCCCCCGTTCAAGGGTTGACGTTTTGGCCCTGTTTGCGGTTAGTGGGCTGGCCAGCAAGGACCCTGTTGCAATGACCGAAATCTCTGCTCAGACGCTGCCTCCGCTTGCCGATCAGCGCGTTTTGGTGGTTGGCGGCTGCGGTTTCATTGGCCAGCATGTGGTGCGCCATTTGCTGGGCGCGGGGGCCGAGGTGATCGTGCTGGACCGGGCCGCCATGCCGGCGGGGTTTGCCGGTATCGATCAGGCCATCGGTTCGGTTTCCGACAGCACGCTGATGGCATCGGCGGCGGCGGGCTGTGCCTCGGTGGTCTATCTGGCGGCAAGCTCGCTGCCCGGCACCGGAAACCTGGGGCTGAGTTCGGAAATTCACGACCATGTGGAAGTGACGGTGAAGGCCGCCGAGATCGCCGCGGCGCAGGGCGTGGGGCAGTTCGTGTTCTGCTCTTCGGGCGGGACCGTCTATGGCTATGCTTCGCAGGGGCCGCTGCACGAAGACATGCCGACGCGGCCGATCAATGCCTATGGCGTGTCGAAACTGACGATCGAGCATTACCTGCGGCTGATTGCCCGCAGCCAGGCGATGCAAACCGTTTCGCTGCGCATCTCGAACCCCTATGGCGAGGGGCAGCGGGCCGCCCGCAACCAGGGGTTCATTGCCGCCGCGATGCAACACGCAATGACCGGCAAGCCGATGCCGATCTGGGGTGACGGTTCGGTTGAACGCGATTTCATTCATGTGGACGATGTGGCACGGGCAGTTCTGGCGGCCTGCTCCGTGGCGCGGCCGCCCGCCGCCATCAATATCGGGTCGGGGCAGGCAACCTCGCTGTTGCAGGCGCTGGCGCGGGTCGAGGCGGCCTTGGGGCGTCAGGTTCCGGTGGCCTTCGAACCGGGCCGGGCGGTGGATGTGGCCCGCAATGTGCTGGACATCGGCCGGGCGGCCCAGGTGCTGGGCTGGCGGCCCCTGATCGGGCTGGACGAGGGGCTGATGCGCACCGCCCGCTGGTGGCAGGATCAATATTTCACGGCGCCCGCACAGGGCTGACCGCAGCGACGAAAAGGCCGGGCAAGGCTCCGGCCCCGGACAGGAACAAAACCATGCTCGAGAAAAGCTCCGATCCCTATCTTGGTCTTTCATGGGACGAGATGCGGGTCAATTTCGAAGCGTCCGATTATGTGACGCTTTACCCCGATGTGAAACAGGCCGGGATGGACCCGTTCGAGCATTACATCAACTTTGGCTGGAAGGAAGACCGGCTTCCCTGGCGCAATTTTGATGCGAAATACTACCGCAAGCGGCACATGCCGCCGAACTCCAGGGTCTGCCCGCTGGCGCATTTTACCGCCATCGGCAAGCCCGGCAAGCTGGCGGTCAACGAAGAACAGGAAAACTACGACGGTTGGCTGACCACGGTCGAGGCCAACTGGCAGCAGGAACTGGCCCGGCTTCTGGGGGCGCTGGGCTATGATGCCGAGCGTTTCACCAACGATGCCTTTGGTCTTTACATCCGCAAGCTGTTTTCGGCCAAGGCCTACCGCGCCGCCAAGGGGCTGGATGCACGGGTATCCGATACCGAGTGTTTCATTCGTTACCTCGTCTTTGATTTCGAAACCGGAATGCCCCCCGGCCCGCTGTTTGACCCCGAGGTCTATCTGCGCGAGGCCTCGGCCAAGGGGCTGATGCCGATCCCGCCGGGGCAGACCGCTTTCGAGCATTGGCTGCACCGGGGCGTTGCGGCAAAGATCACCCCCAACGACCTTTTTGCCGGCGAGGAATATGCCGCGCTGAACAAGGATCTGGAAAATTTCCCCGGTCTGCTGTTTTGCCATTTCGTGCTGCATGGGCTTGGCGAGCGGCGCCAGTTCATGCGCGACGTGCTGATGGCGCATGATCTGGAAAAGACCTCCGACACCACCAGCCAACGCTTCGTTGAAGCCTTCGGCTCCAACCGTGCCGCGCTTGACGAACTGGGTGCGATGCGGCGGTTCCGGCGCTCGGCCAAGCTGCGGCGGCTGACGGCGCAGGCCTGCGCCATCGACCCCGATGTGTCGATGAACGGCGCCCTGCCCGGTTTCCTGCCGCCCTGGCATGACGGTTCGTTCCTCGATTTCAAGGCCGCGCTTGAATGCCTGCCCGAAGGCCGGTTCGATGCCGTGGTTCTGGTGCCCTTCTGCAAGGTGGGCGGGGCCGATTATGTGGCCGGCATTCTGGCCAAGGCGCTTTCCGGGCTGGTCGGTTCGGTGCTGGTGA
Organism: uncultured Rhodobacter sp.; assembly: GCA_964590825.1. GTDB lineage: Bacteria > Pseudomonadota > Alphaproteobacteria > Rhodobacterales > Rhodobacteraceae > Rhodobacter. The sequence goes on from CAZPWV010000005.1 coordinate 12,673, forward strand.
TCCAGACCGATCAATCCGACTGGGCCCGTCCCGACTGGTTTGGCGATGTGGCAAGGGCCGATCTGTCGGATGTGCTTTCCGGGCTCGATCAGGATCGCCGCACGCAGATTCTTTACGAACTGTTGCGCCGCGTGGCGCCCCGCCATGTGTTCAACGTCAACAGCCGCCTTGCCTTTGATACCTTCGTGCGCTTTGGCAAGCGGCTGAACCGGTTTACCCGGCTTCATGCCTATTACTTCTGTGCCGATCGCACGCCGAAAGGGGTCGAGGTCGGCTATCCGGTCTGGTATTTCGCCAATGTGTTCGAGCATCTGGCCACCGCCATCACCGACAGCGCCGATCTGGCCGGCACGCTTGCGCAGCGCTATTGCCTGACGCCGCAAATGCGCGAACGTCTGGTTCCGGTCTATACCCCGGCCAAGATTCCGGGCAATGCCGCGCCGGTTGTCGATCTGCAACTTGACCCGGCCTCCCGCCGCCGCCCGACGCTGATCTGGGCCGGGCGGTTCGACCGGCAAAAACGCTTCGACCTGCTGCTCGAAGTGGCGCAGGAATTGCCGCATGTCGATTTTCTGTGCTGGGGCAAGGCGGTGCTGGATGCGCCGCCGGACCTGAGCAACCTTCCCGCCAACATCCGCCTGAATGCGCCCTTCACCGATTACAGCGAATTGCCGCTCTGGGATGTCGATGGGTTCTTCTACACCTCCGACTGGGACGGCATCCCCACCATCCTCATCGAGCTGGGCGGGTTCGGAATGCCGATCGTGGCCAGCGCTTCGGGTGGGGTGCCCGAACTCATCACCGCGCAAACCGGCTGGACGGTGCCCGTGGGCAGCCCCGCCAGCACCTATGCCCAGGTGATCGAGGAAATGCTGGCCAACCCCGAGCAGCGGCGGGCCCGTGCCCATGCCTTGCAGGCGCGGGTGCGTGAACAGCACAGCGAAACGCATTACGCCACCGCCCTGAAGACCCTGCTGGAGGGGAAGTGACATGGCCGACATCAGCATAATCATCACCGCGCATCGCGAAGGTATCCTGGCCGGGGCAACGGCACGCAGCGCGCTTGAGGCCATTGCCGAGGCCGAGGCAGCCGGGGCCAGCACCGAGGTGATCGTGGTGCTCGACCGGTCCGACAGCCATACCGAGCAGGTTCTGGCGCATGGTCTTGGTGCGCGGGCACAGCTTTTGCACACCGATCTGGGCGACCCCGGCCTTGCCCGAAACGCCGGCATTGCCGCTGCCGGGGGCCAGTTTGCCACCTTCCTCGATGGCGATGACCTGTGGTCGTCGAACTGGCTTGTTGCGGCATGGCAGGCCGCCAAGGCCCGCCCCGATGCGGTGTTTCATTCGCATTGCAACATCGTCTTCGGGCAAGAGCGCAACATCTGGTGGCATGTCGATTCCGAAGGGGCGCTTTGCGACACCGATTTTCTGAGCTGGGCCAATTACTGGGATGCGATGTCCTTTGCTGCAACGGCCACCTATCGCGGCCTGCCGTTTCGCGCCAATGACCTGAAGAACGGTTTCGGTCACGAAGACTGGCACTGGAACGTGCAGACGATCCGGGCGGGTATTGCCCACAAGCCGGTGGCCGAGACGATTCATTTCAAGCGCCGTCGGGCCGGCTCGCAAATGGCGCATGTCGCCCGAAACGACGCGACGATCTGGCCCGACTGACCCCGCTCAGCGCGGCAGGCCCCCCGGCGCGGCACAGGCACAAAGCCATTCGGCGTGATCTCTTGCGCCGTCGCTGAGCCGCGCCAGTTGCCGCCGTGCGGCATCGAGGGCCAAAATGGCATTGGCCAGCGCCACGGCGCTGCCAGATGGCACCACCAGCCCGGTTTCGGCCCCGGCTTCGGCCCCGGTATCGCGGTTGCGCAGCCATTGCCTTGCCACGGCATCATCGGTGCAGATCAGCACCCGCCCCGCCGCCATGGCCGCAAGTGTCCCAGCCGCCAAGTCTTTGGCCGCCGCATCTTCGGGGCGGGCGCAGCACAAAAGCACATCGAGATGGGCAAGATCGGTCTCATCCGGGCAAAGACGCGCGGTCGAACCCGCCGCCGCCAGCCGCCCGAGAACCTCCGTCAGCAGGGCTTGCGGCAGCGGCCCCAGCCCGCCGATGCGCAGATCGGGGCCGGGGGCAAAGGGCATCGCCAACAGCTCGGCATCGGGCGCATCGGCGGCAAGCGTCACGCGCTCGGGGCAGGCAAGCCATTGCGCAACGCGGGCGGAACCGGCCACGAAATGCTCTGCCAATGCCAGCAATTGCCCGCGCAGATCAGTGCCGCCGTCGGGCAGGCTGGGCAGGTGCACCGTCACCGGGCAGGCCTCGGCCTGCGCCGCCAGCAGCGGCGCTTCATGCGCGGCGCCGATCAGATGCACCCGGCGGCACCGGTTGGCCGCAATCACCCCGCGCAACTGCACCACCGGCTGATGCGAGGCCGCAAGCGGCGGGCAGCGTGGCGCCGAAACCAGGGCTTCGATGGCCAGCGCCCGATGCAGGATCGGCGCCAGATCGGCGCCCGGCCGCAACCGGAACAGCGCCACCACCGGAGCCTGACCCGCGGCGCAAAGCCGCGCCAGCACAGGTGGCAGGCAGGGCGCATCCGCGGCATCGGCACAGACCAGAACCCGGTCCCGCCCCGCCTCCAGACCCTCAAGCGCACCGGAAAACCGCGGCAAAGGCGCGGCCCCCATCGCCCGGCCCAGCCTTTGCCAATGCAGCAGCGGGTTGACCCCCGGCGTCAGGCCCTGGGCCAGCGCATAGGCACCAGCGGCGAACATCGGCCCCGGATCAAGCCCCTGCGCAGCACCCTCGCTCAGGTAATGGCGCAAGGCCCCCTTGCGGGACCGCAGGGCCTGCGGATGATTGCGCAAATACCATTTCGCCTCGAACCGCCCGATCCGGGCCAGACTGTCGTAGCGGCTGCGGCGCCGGGGCGGGGCATCGGGGCCAAACCCGTCCGGAGCCTCGAAAATGCGATGCTCCGGCCGTTGCGGCATGACCAGATCGGCCGGGCCCTGCGCCGTGTCATGCCAATGGCGGGCCGCCTCGACATAGAGTTCGGGGGGCTGATCCGGCTCTGTCTCAAGGTCGCTATGCCGCGCAAACACCAGGGGAAACTCTGGCAAAGCCGGTGCAACCGCCGCCACCCCAAAGGCGGCCACGATCCGTTCGACATATTCCGTGCTGGCGCCCTGTGGCACCCGGTCGAAAAACCCCAGCGTTTCACGCAACCCGGCCCGGATCATCAGCGCATCGGGCCAATCGCCAATCCAGCCGCCGCCCTGCCACTGCGCCGCCGCAAGCGTTTCGCCCAGCGCCACCCCGCTGACCCTACAGGCCATGCGCTGCGGGTCGCTCAGCAGCATTGCAAGCTGGGTCTCGATCCGCGCCGGATGCGACCAGCCGTTTTCGTCCTGCACGGTGACAAAGGCCCCCCGCGCCTGCGCCAGCGCTTCGTTCAGCGCGGCGCTGCGCAGCGGCCCGGCCACCGCAGGCAACAGCCGGATACGCCCGTCCTGCGCCGCCCAGCGCCGCAGATCGGCATTTTCGGCACCGCCGGGCACCAGCAATTCCAGGTTCTGCCAGCTTTGGCCAAGCACCCCCGCCAGCGCCTTCGCCAGATGATGCCTTGGCGCCACCCCGCTGAGCGGCAGCACCACACTGACACAGGGCCCGGCCGTGGCGGGCTGTGACGGTTGCGCCATAAGCGCCTGCAAACGGTCGAACCGCGCCCCCTCGCCGGCCGCCAGGGACAGCGCCGCCACGCCGCAGCGCGCATGAAGCCGCCACAACAGCGTGGCCAGTTCCCAGTCATCGGCAAACCCGGCGGCACGGCACAAAAGATCGGCCAGCGCCAGATCGGGCATCGGGTCGGGGCAGGCCTGCGCGCCAAAATGGCGCTGCGCAGGCGCCAGAAAACCCGGCACCGCACCCGGATGGCCGGCAATCAGCAGCGATTGCACCGCCAGCAGCCAGGGCTTTGCATCGGGCCAAAGTTGAACCGCCTCGGGCAGGTTGCGAAACGGCGCAAGAATGTGGTGAACCTTGAACCAGTTCCCCTTCCCGGCCTCCCACCCCGCCAGCGCCCAGGCCGCGCCAAGCCTTTCGCTCGGGTTGCCCTCAGCCTGCAAGCGGCGCAGGGCCGGCAGCGCATAGGCGGTGTCGTCGTGCCGCAAAAGCGTGGCAAGATCGTCAACCCCGATCTTCGGGTCGGGTCTATCGGTCATCGCAGTGCCCGCGATTCCCCGCGCCCGAACAATTCGTAATGCGCCAGCGCCGCCACCCCCGCCTGGGCCACATCTTCATTGGCGCGGCAATAGGCACAGGTGTCGAACTCCGGCCCCGGATCGTGACCGAGAAAAGCGCCCAGCGCGGTGTAATACCGGGCGGCATCAACCTCGCCATCGCCCGCCAGATACCGTTGCCGATACCATTCGGCATCGAACAGCGGGCTTTGCGCCACCGCTTCGGCCTGACGGGCCAGAACCTCGGCGCCAAAATCGCGCTGACGCAAACGCATGGTCAGCGCCCCCTGCAACAGCGCAAGCGCCTCCCCCTGCCCAGCGCTCCGGGCCGCGCGCTCCTCGGCCTCCCGATGCGATGCCGTCAGCGCGTCCAACCGGCTCTGCAACTGGGCGATCTGCCGGGTCTGCCCGGCCAGATCGGCCCGCAGCCCGGCAATTTCGGCCCGCAAGAGAGCCTGCGCATCGGCATCGGCCATGGCCTCGGTTACCGGCCCATGTTGCGGCATGACAAGATCACCTTTGCCAAAACGTCCTTTGCGGGTTCTAACACGGCCGGCGCGGTTGCCGCCAGCATCTGCGGCCAATGTCGGTGCCCAATACTGCAGCTCAGCCGCCGGGGGCCGATGGCGGTGCCTTGCCCTGCATGATGTTTTCGTAATGCTCGATTGCCCGCTCGATCCGCGGGTAATAGAACAGCCGGCCATTTTGCAGCACCGCCCCCGATTTGCACATGCGGCTGAGTTGCCCCAGCGAATGCGAAACGATGATCGCCCCGGCATGACGCAGCCGCTCGTTCAGCAAGGCCTCGCTGCGGGCGCGGAACGATGCATCGCCCACTGCGGTGATCTCGTCGATCAGATAGGTGTCAAAGGGCACCGCCATCGACAGCGCAAAGGCCAGCCGTGATCGCATCCCCGAGGAATAGGTCCGCACCGGCAGGTGAAAATGCCCGCCCAACTGCGAGAAATTGCGGGTGAAGGCCACCACCTCGTCGGTATCCACCCCATTGATGCGCGCCACGAAACGCACGTTCTGCGCCCCGCTCAGATCGTTGTGAAAACTGCCGGCAAAGCCGACCGGCCAGGAAATCGTGCCGGTCGAAACAATCTCGCCACTGTCGGGCAGAACGGTTCCGGCAATCATCTTCAACAGGGTCGATTTGCCCGCGCCATTGCCACCGATCAGCGCAACCGCCTCGCCGCTGGGAAAGGTGAAATCGATGTCATTGGCGACGATCTTCGACACGCCGTCGAGGTGGTAGGTCTTGCACAGGCGGCGCAGCTGGATCATGCGGGTTCAACGACGGTCCTTGAGACTGTAGAAAACCAGCACCCCGATACCCCAGGCCAGCAGCAAAAACAGCCCGGTGACCAGCGTCAGCACGGCGCGTTGCGGGTAGAGAGCGCTTTCGGGCAGGGTGGGCGTGGCATAGGTGGCCAGATACCGGCTTTGGCGCTGCGCCTCGGCATGGGCGGCATCAAGCGAGGCCAGCGCCGCCAGATAGGCCTTGCTGGCGTAATCGACATCAACATTGAGCCGCTCGAATTCACCCATCAGCGTGGGATAATCCTTGTCGCCGGGCATCACCGAACTTTCGCTGTCGCCCATGCCGAACTTTTGCCGTTCCTGCTCGATCAGCCCCTGGATCACATCGATCCGCCGCCGGGCCTGTGCCGCCCGCGGATCGTCGCCGCTCGAGGTTTCAAGCAGCATGTTCAGTTCGATGAAGGAATTGGCCAATTGCGCATCAAGCGAATTCAGCAGGCCCATCTGCCCCTGAATGTCAGCCGTCGGATCGACAATGCGGGTGACCGAGCGGAACCGGGTCAGGGCTTGACGGGCCTCTTTCAGGCGCTGCACCGCCACCGCCAGCTCCTCGCGGGCGTAGCGTGTGGCATCATCGCGGGCAATCGCCGAGAGTTCGTTAATCATCGCCGTCGATTCTTCGACGATCGCATTGGTGATCGCCTGCGCATCTTCGGGGGCAAAGGCACGGGCCTGCACCTCGATCAGCCCGGTGCCGGAGGCATAGGAAACCGTCACCATGCGGCGCCAGTAATCGACCAGATCCTCGATGCTGCCATCGGCGTCATAGGCAAAAACCGGGTCAAAGGCCGGGCGCGAGAACATGTTCAGCAGATCCAGCCGCGCCCGGACCCGCTCGACCAAGGTCTGGCTCTGGATGAATTCGTAAAGCACATCGGCGTCCGAAGAACTGGACTGGGTCAGCATCGACAACCCGCCCAGCAGGCTTTGCGTCGAAGACATTTCCTCGGAGCGGACGGTAAAGCCCACCACCGAGGCATATTGATCGGTGGCGATCAGATAGAGGTAGAGAACGGCCGCCACGAAGGGCGCCACCACCACCGCAAGAAACACCCTGACGATGCGCCTGTGGCGCAGCCGGGGGCGTGCGGGCGTTGCGGGTTTGGCCACGGGGGGCGCAGGGCGCGGCCTTGCGACCGGCGGATTTTGCGGCGCGGTGGTGATTTTCCTGCCCTCGCTCAGCGTCTGAATGCTGCGCAGGGTTGGGCTTTTTCCCCTCGCAATGCAAGCAAAAACGCTCTAGACAACCCGACGCAACCCACCGACGCCCACCCCTGGGCAATGGCTTCGAGGGCAGAAAGATGCAGCAGGCCGGCACCGCCAAAGCGCATCGCAAGCGCCGCTTTGCAATGGCGCGGTCGGTCTTTGCGCTGGTGTTGCGGGAAATGTCCACCACCTATGGCCGTTCACCGGGGGGCTACATCTGGGCAATCCTCGAACCGGTTGCCGCGATTGCGCTGTTTTCCCTGGCTTTCAGCTTCATGGTGCGGCATCCGCCGCTGGGGCGCAGCTTTGCGCTGTTTTACGCCAGCGGTTTTCTGCCGCTGGCCGCCTATCAGGCGCTGGCCGCCAATGTGGGCGGGGCGATCCGGTTTTCCAAACCGCTGCTGGCCTACCCGACCGTCACCTATATCGATGCCATCGTGGCGCGGGTGTTTCTGACGATGCTGACCCATACGCTCGTCTTCATCATCGTCCTGACCGGAGCGCTGATGCTGGCCCGCGACCCGGCAAGCCTCGATTTCGTCGCGCTGCTGCGGATGGGGGCGATGATCCTTGTTCTGGGCACCTCCGTGGGGGTGATGAACTGCTTTCTGATGAGCATGTTCCCGATCTGGCAATTCATCTGGGCGGTGCTGAACCGCCCCATGTTCCTGGTTTCGGGGGTGCTGTTCCTGATCGACGAACTGCCCGAAACCATCCGGGATCTGCTCTATTTGAACCCGGTGGCCCATATCGTCGCGATGGCGCGGGTGGCGGTTTATGGCACCTATGACGGGGTGTTCATTTCCGAGCCCTATGTCTATGGGCTGTCACTGGTGCTGGCGGCGATGGGCATGGTGTTGCTGCACCGCTTCCACCGCACCATCCTGAACGAACGGGTGTAGCGTTTCGCGCAGGCTGAATTGATGTTGCCTTGGCGCCTGCCGGTTGCTAAGGCCCAATCATGAGAAATGGGGGTTTCTCTTGCACGAGATATCCAATTCCGGTCTGGCGCGGCTCAAGCGTTTCCTGCGCATCTTTCTGCTCAGCCGTGCCGAAAGGGCCTATCTGAAGGCCGCCCGAAAGTCGGGGCTGTTCGATCCGGTCTATTACGCCGGGGCGCATCCGCAGATCCATCCGCTGTTTCGC
>CAZPWV010000005.1:20611-26488 GCA_964590825.1 uncultured Rhodobacter sp.
GCACTACATTGTCCATGGCGAGGCCCGCGGCTTGCGGCCCAATCCCGATTTTTCGCCCCGTGCCTATTTGCGCTACAACCCCGATGTTGCGCAAACCGGAATGCCGCCATTTCTGCACTGGGTGCTGGGCGGCCATGCCGAGGCACGCGTGCACAAGGAAATGCCCAAGATCGAGGATTTTCCCGAAATCACGGCGCCCCGGCTTCGCTTCGACCCCAGCCGCAACAAGGCCCGGTTCGCGGTGGTGGCGCATGTCTATTACCCCGACCTCTGGCCCGAGTTTGCCGAAACGCTGCGCCGGCTGGACATCGATTTTGACCTTTACGTCACGCTGACCTATCGCGGCGAAAGCTCCGATGCGCTGGAAGCGGCGATCATCGCCGAATTCCCCGATGCCATCGTGGTGGCGCTGACCAACCGCGGCCGCGATATTTTGCCATTCCTGACCCTGGTCAATGCCGGAGCGCTGAGCGGATATGCGGCGGTGTGCAAGATTCACACCAAGAAATCTCCGCACCGCGAAGATGGCGATCTGTGGCGGCGCCATCTGATTGGCGGCATTCTGCCCGAGCAGGGCCTGGCCGAGATGCTCGAACGCTTCGTGGCCAATGACGATCTGGCCTTTTGGGTGTCGGATGGGCAGTTCTTTCGCGGCACCGAATGGTGGGGTTCGAATTTCGAGGTCACCCGCCATTTGCTGCGCCGCATCGAGATCGAGATCGGTTTTGACGATCTCAGCTTTCCGGCCGGCTCGATCTATTGGGTCAAGCCGCTTGCCATCGGGCTGCTCAAGGCGCTGCGTCTGACCGAGGCGCATTTCGAAACCGAACAGGCGCAGGTCGATGGCACCTTGGCCCATGCGCTGGAACGGGCGATGGGTTTTCTGGCGCTGGCGGCCGGGCAAACGGTGATCCAGACCACCGAGCTTGCGGCGCAAAAACCCGTCGCAGCGCTGCCCCGCCCGGCCTTTACCTCGGCTTTCTATCTGCCGCAGTTTCACCCGATTGCCGAAAACGATGCCTGGTGGGGCAAGGGCTTTACCGAATGGCGGGGGGTTGTCACCGCGGCTTCGCAGTTTGCCGGGCATATGCAGCCGCTGCTGCCCTCTGATCTTGGTTTTTACGATCTGCGCCTGACCGAGGTGATGGGCGAGCAAAGCGCCTTGGCCCGCAGTGCCGGCATCGATGCCTTTTGCGTCTATCACTACTGGTTCGATGGGCGCCGGGTGCTGGAAGCCCCGCTGGACCGGCTTTTGGCCCGCCCCGAGATCGATTTTCCCTTCTATCTGTGCTGGGCCAACGAAAGCTGGCGGCGCAACTGGGATGGGCTTTCCGGCACGGTGCTGCTGGAACAGACCTATGCCGAGGGTTTCGAAGAGGCATTGGTGCGTGACAGCCTGCCCTATATGGCCGATCCGCGCTACATGCGCCCCGATGGCAAGCGGCCCCGCTTCATGATCTATCGCCCCGCCGACATGCCGGACCCCGCCGCTTCGGTGGCGCGGATGCGGGCGGCCTGGGCACGGGCGGGCCACGATGTCGAACTGGGCGCAGTGTGTTTCCACATCGGCGGCGAAAGCACGGTGGCGGATGATCTATTTGATTTCTGGGTGGAAATGCCGCCCCATGCGCTGGTGAAAGCGCCCGACTACCTGTTTGGCGGGCGGGATGGCAACCGGCTCGGCCGCGATCTCTCCCCCGGTTTTGCGGGGCTGGTGTATGACTACCGCGCCGTCATCGGCAATTCGGTCTCGCAGACCTATCTGCAAACCCTGCCCGCCAATACCATCTGCGGCGCCATGCCCAGTTGGGACAACACCGCCCGGCGCGGCGCTAAGGCGCATATCGCCTATGGCGCCAATCCGGCCGCGTTCCGCCACTGGCTGCGGCAGATCCGGCGGCACCGGCTGCAAGCCTCCTATCGGGGCGAGCTGTTCGTGAACGCCTGGAATGAATGGGCCGAAAAGGCGGTGCTGGAACCCAGCGCCAATTTTGACGATCTTTACCTGCGGGTTCTGGGCGGCGAGATGGCCCGCCCCGTGGCGCCTGGCCCCGCAAAAGCCTGAAAGGACTGCCCCATGTCGAAAGTCATCTTGCACATCGGGACCCACAAGACCGCCACCACCACGGTGCAGGACACGTTCTGGAAGAATGCGGCCTTGCTGGAAAAGCACGGCATCATCTATCCGCGTCAGGGCAAGGCGACGGGGCATCATGGGCTGGTGTTCGACTGGGGCTCTCTGCCGGCGGTTTACCGCCTGCCCGATGGCAGCCGCGAGACCTTTCGCCAACTGGCGCGCGATCATGCCCATGGCGATACGATCCTGTTTCTCAGTTCCGAAGAATTCTCGCGCGGGGATCCGAAAGGCGCGGTGAATTTTGCCGAGGTGCGAGAATTGCTGGCCCCGTTCGACGAGATCGAGGTGGTCTGCGTGCTGCGGCCGCAATGGCAGTTCATCCAGTCGGTCTATCTGGAACTGTCGAAAAAGCTCATGCCGCCGCGCCCGCCGGTGCTGGTCAATGCGGCAATCAAGACCGGCATGGTGGCCGGGCTTTGGGCCGATTACACCGGTTTGCTGGATCAGCTGGAGCAGGTTTTTGCCCCCGAAGAGATCACCTTCATGACCTTCAACGCCGCGCTTGCGGCGCAGGGGGGCATCATCGGCGCCATGCTGGGGCGCATGGGCAGGCGGCTGCAGGCCGAGGATCTGGCCAGCGTGAACGACGGCGCCTCGAATATCTCGCCGATGTCGCTGGCAAGCTGGAGCGCGAATATCCTGTCCGAGCCGAAAGTGGCGCCGCCGTGGCTGGTGCAAACCACCACGCGGCTGTTGCACGAGGAATATGGCGAGCCGGTGAAGCCCTGCCTGTTCACCCAGGATGAATTCCGCGCGATGAAGACCCATTTCGATGCCCGCAACGCGCTGTTGCACAGCCGCCGCGCCGCGGTGCAGCCGGAATTTTTCCTTCCCCCCGCCGATGCCGAAGGGCTGACGCTGTTCCGCAACGAGGTGGCGCAGCCCTTCTGGGTGCGGGCGGCGCGGTTGCTGGTGGCCGAAAAGATGGGCTGATCCGGTCACCGGGGGGCCTAGGCCAGCAGATCGTATTCGGCACCGTTAATGCGCAGGAAGATGTGGTCCTGCGCCGCGCCATCGACCAACGCCCAGATGATCTGCCCGGTCGGGCGATAGATCACGAAAGCCTCCGCCACCCCGGCCTGACCGGCATTTTCGGTCTCGGAGAAATTCACCTGAAACTGGCTGAGCGTGGCGGTGGTGTTGCCGAAGACAAGCACATCCCCCTCGCTGAACTGGTAATCTTGCAGCCAGTCCGAACCGTGCCCGGCCACGCCCAGGTGAAAGAACTGATCGGCCCCGGCGCCGCCGTTCAGCCGGTCGTATCCGAAGCCGCCGTTCAGGAAATCATCGCCATCGCCGCCAAACAGCAAATCGCCCCAGGCGGCGGCGGTGATGACATCGTTTCCGGTGCCGCCAATCACCGTATCGGCGCCAAAACCGCCCTCCAGCGTGTCGTTGCCGGCGTCGCCGCGCAATTCGTCATTGCCATAGCCGCCCAGCAGACTGTCGTTGCCATCTCCGCCATAAAGCATGTCGCGCAGGTCGGCCTCGGTAAACCCACCCGTCAGGATATCGTCGTCCAGCCCGCCGACAATCGTATCGCTGCCTTCACCGCCCGTAAGCGTATCGTTGCCTGCACCGCCATCGATCCAGTTGCCACCACCGGCGCCGTCGATCAGGTCGGCCCCGTCGCCGCCCAGCAAGGTATCACGGTCGGCCCCGCCGATAAGCGTATCATTGCCCAGACCGCCATCGAGGCTGTCAAGCCCGCCGGCACCCGACAGCCAGTCGTCCCCATCGTTGCCCAGAAGCGTATCGTTACCGACACCGCCATCAATGCTGTCATTGCCGGTGCCGCCGTCGATCCAGTCATTCGACTCGGCACCGAAAATGGTATCGTCGCCCGCCCCGGCCAGAATCGTATCGCCGCCCAGTGACCCCTCGATGTGATCGTCGATCACGTCGCCATCGATCACATCACCGGGGAAATTCGACAGGATCATCACCCGGTCGGGCAGGCCAAAGCTGAGCCCGGACCAGATGTCTGCCAGCGTCAGGGGGCGGCCATTGCGGGCCACCACCTCGATTGCAAAGCCCAGAAAGGTCAGCAAGATGCCCGTTTCGGTCGGGGTGCCTTGCAACTGCGCGGTTGATCGCAGCATCGGCAGGCCGCTCAGGTCGATCCGGTCGCCATCCTGATAGTCGAGGATATATTGCCGCTCGGTGCCGGGGCGCATCACGAACAGATCGTTCCCTCGCCCGCCATGCAGCCGGGTGGCACCGGGGCCGGACACAAGAATGTCATCGCCGTCGCCACCATAAAGCGTATCGCTGCCGGTGGCATTGGAGATCAGCAGATCATCCCAGTCGGTGCCGTTGAGCACAGAGCTGCCGCTGTCGGCCCCGTTCGTCGTCCGCCCCTGCGCGCCAAGCGAAATGCTCAGCCGTGCCAGGCCCGAGGCGCTGCCCGAAGACACCACGATCTGGATTTCGTCGCCAACCACGGTTGCGGCAATCGCCGTGATGTTTTCCAGCCCGAATCCGGTCTGATGTGCCAGCGACTGCACATGCACCAGGCGCCCGTCGGGCAGCAGGGTGAACAGGCTCAGCCCATCGTCGGCGCCGCCCGCAATCAGATAGACCCGGCCATCGACCACCACCGCCTCCAGCGCGGTGATCCCGTCAAACCGTGTGTCGAGCGTGTCGAGAATGTGGTCGGTCGGGCGCAGGGCCCCGGTCTCGGTAAGCTGCATCACCGAGAGCGAGCCGCTTTCTGCCGCGCCAAGCACCACAAAGGTGCTGCCATAGGCCGACACCGTCACCATGGCGGTGGGGGTATTGATGCCCATACCGTTGTCGGCGCCAAGAGTGGTCACGGCGCTCAACACGCCGGTCTCGGAAATGCGATAGCTGGCCACGCCCTGCAAGGCGCTGTCGGCCCGCAAAAGCAGTTGCGTTCCCGCGACGGTGACCGTTTCCAGCAACACCGGGCCCAGCGCCGGAACCCCGCCGGGTGCGGCGGTGGCGCCGATCAGGCTCATGCCGCCCGCCACCAGCGGCCGATAGGCAACGGTGGCCCCGGTTTCGGCATCGGCCAGAAACATCACCTCGGTGCCATTCGCAAGGGTCGTGGCCACAACGCCCGTTTGCAGCCCCGACGAAGAAACCGCGTCGAGATCGGTCCCGACAAGCCCCGCCACCCGGCCATCGCTGCCAATGGCGTAACTGAGCAGGTCACCGCCCTGCGCCGCGCCCACAACGGTGCGTAACTGCCCGCCAAGGGTGAACCACTCGAAGCCCAGCGTCCCCATCGTGCGCATGGCGGTGGTGAAATACTCGAAATCGATCACCGCCGGCGTTGCCGCGGAACCCAACCGCCACACCAGCAGACCGCCGTTGATGCCAGTGCCGCTGTAAAGAAAACTTCCCGATGCCGTCGCCACGATTTCGAGCCGCTCGATATCGGTATCCAGCGAGGCAAACCCGGAACTGAACAGACTGACAAAAGCAATTTGCATTGCCCAAACCCCACATGACCCAAGCCGGAACCTGCGGGTAACGGGCGGCGCAAAGAGGCGGGAAATCGGGAAGAAATGCGGAGTTTCGCTACAATTTCGCTCAACACACTGTCGAGACCGGTGAAAAAACCGCAACGCCAGACACGACAAACGGCCCATCGCATCGGCCCGGCCGGTTATGGCCGCCGAAACGGGCAAGGCGGGGTTCCCAAAGGAGTGCCGCCGAAGGCTTGCAATGATGCGGGAAATTGGTCGGAGCGAGAGGATTCGAACCTCCGACCC
>CAZPWV010000006.1:0-15549 GCA_964590825.1 uncultured Rhodobacter sp.
CTGCCGCTGAGGGAAAGGTCTTTGCGCTGCCCCCCGGTGTGGATTTTGCACGCGAACTGGTGCAGGGGCTGCGGCTGCGTCTGCGCGACGAACCGCCCGAAGAGATGGCCCGGTTGCGCCTGTTTGTCAGCTCGGGGCGGATGCAGCGGCGGGTGCGCGAGGAATTCGACCGGCTCGGGGCCACCATCGTGCCGCGGCTTCATCTGGTCAGCGATCTGGCGCAGTTTGCCTTGCCCGGCCTGCCCCCCGCCGTGCCCGCCTTGCGCCGCAAGCTCGAACTGGCCGAACTGGTCGATCACCTTGCCCGTCGCCTGCCGGCATTCGAGACGGGTTCGGGGATCTTCAGCCTCGTCGATAGCCTGTCAGATCTGATGGCGGAAATGCAAAGCGAGGGGGTAACGCCAGAGGCCTTCGAGCGGCTCGACATTCAGGCCTCACATGCCGAGCATTGGCGCCAGAGCCTGCGGTTTTTGCGCATCGTTGCCCGGTATTTCGAGACCGATGCGCCACTCGACCCGGATGCCCGGCAACGTCATGTGGCGCAGGCCTTGGCCCGGACCTGGGCCGAGGCGCCCGCGTCGGGCCGTGTGGTTGTGGCAGGGTCAACCGGCTCTCGGGGGACGACACAGCTTCTGATGTTTGCGGCGGCAGGTCATCCACGCGGCACGCTGGTGCTTCCCGGATTTGATTTCGAAATGCCGGTGGCGGCCTGGAACAGTCTCTGTTCCGGCCCGATTCCGCTGGAAGACCACCCGCAGTTCCGGTTTCGCCGCCTGTTGGATGCGCTGTCGCTCAGCCCGCAGCAGGTCTTGCGCTGGAGCGATGCAACGGTGCCGAATGCCGGGCGCAATGCGCTGGTGTCGCTGGCGTTGCGGCCCGCGCCTGTGACCGATCAGTGGATGGCCGAAGGCCGCGGGCTGACCGATCTTGCGGCAAGTTCGGCGCAAATGACCCTGATCGAGGCTGCCGATCCCCGGCAGGAGGCCATGGCCATCGCGCTGGCCCTGCGCGAGGCGGCCGAACGCGGCGAAAAGGCCGCGCTGATTACGCCGGACCGGATGCTGACGCGGCGCGTTTCGGCGGCGCTTGGGCGGTGGGGTATCGTGCCGGATGACAGTGCCGGGCAGCCGCTGCCGCAGACCGCACCGGGGCGGCTGATCCGCCATCTGGCGCGGTTCATCGACCGTGAAATGACGCTGGAAACCCTGCTCGTCTTGCTGAAGCACCCGCTGACGGCCACCGGGTCAACCCTGCGCGGCCCGCATTTGCGGCTGACGCGGGAATTGGAACTGACCCTGCGCCGCGAGGGACCGGCCTTTCCCGACGCATCGGCGTTGCGGGCGTGGGGGGCCGCGGGCGATGCCCAAAGGGCGGGCTGGGCCGATTGGATTGCGGGTCTGACTGACGCCTTTATGCGACCGCAAGAGCGGCCCATTTCGGCATGGTTAGACACGCATCTTTTGCTACTCGAAGGTTTTGCCGCCGGGCCTGAAGGCACGGCAGATGCCAGCGAATTGTGGCTTGGCGAGGCCGGAGCGGCCTGTCATCGGGTGCTTGCCGAACTGCAACAGGAGGCGAAGGGGGCGCTGGCTGTTTCTGCCGCCAATTACGCCGATCTGATCGACACGCTGCTGGCCGGGGGGCAGGTGCGCAACCCGCTTGCCGCGCATCCGCTGGTGACCATTCTGGGCACGCTCGAGGCGCGGGTGCATGATGCCGGGCTGGTCATTCTGGCCGGGCTGAACGAAGGAAGCTGGCCCGAGGCCACCGCGCCGGACCCCTGGCTCAGCCGCAAGATGCGTCTCGAGGCGGGGCTGCTTTTGCCCGAACGCCAGATCGGGCTTTCGGCGCATGATTTCCAACAGGCGATTGCCGCGCCCAATGTCATTTTGGCGCGGGCGCGCCGCGATAGCGATGCGGAAACCGTGCCGTCACGCTGGTTGAACCGGATGATGAACCTGCTTGGCGGGCTGACGGCGCAGGGCGGGCCCGAGGCTCTGGCACAAATGCGGGCGCGGGGGGCGACCTGGCTTGCCCTCGCTCAGGCGATCGACATGCCTGATGCCGCGGAACCGGCCGCGCCGCGCCCCTCGCCCTGTCCGCCCGTCGAGGCCCGTCCGCGGCGGCTTTCGGTGACCGCAATCAAGACCCTGATCCGCGATCCCTATGCGATCTATGCGCAGCGGGTCTTGCGGCTGCGTCCGCTTGACCCTCTGCGCCCCATGCCCGATCCGCGGCTGCGTGGCGAGGCGTTGCATGGCATCGTCGAGCGTTTCACCAGAGGTTGGTCGGCCGCCGAAACCGAGCCGGAGGCGGTTGCGCGGTTGATGCGCCTTGCCGAGGAGGTGCTGGGGGCGGAAATCCCCTGGCCCTCGGCGCAACGGCTGTGGCTGGCACGGCTGCGCCGGATTGCCGCGCGTCTGGTTGCCGACGAGGCCGAAAGGCGCCGCAAAGGAGCACCGGTGGTGGTTGAAACTGCCAGTTCCATTGCGCTGGAGCCGCTTGCCTTTTCCTTGACGGCAAAGCCCGACCGGATCGACCTGCTGCACGATGGAACGGCGCAGGTCTTTGACTACAAATCCGGTTCGCTGCCCACCGATGCGCTGGTGCGCCATTACGACAAGCAGTTGCTGCTTGAGGCCGCAATGATCGCGCGCGGGGCCTTTGCCGATCTGGGCCCGCGGCCGGTTTCGGCGATGACCTATATCCATCTGGGCGGCGGTGGTGAAAGCCGTGATCTGGGGCTGGGCGCGGAGGATGTCGAGGCGACTTGGGCGGGCCTGCACCGGTTGATTGCCGCCTATCTCGGGCCGGGGAAGGGCTTTACCGCCCGCCGCGCGCTTCAGCAGATGCGGGATCGCAGCGATTACGACCACCTGTCGCGCTTTGGCGAGTGGGACATCAGTGACACACCGATGCAGGAGGACGTCCGATGAGCCGCCGCGATGGGGCAAGCGAACGCCAGATGCAGGCGGCCTCGCCGCAGGACTCGACCTGGCTGGCGGCGAATGCCGGATCGGGCAAAACCAAGGTGCTGACGGATCGGGTTGCAAGGCTGCTTTTGGCCGGAACAGAGCCGCAAAAGGTTCTGTGCCTGACCTATACAAAGGCCGCGGCGGCCGAGATGCAGAATCGGCTGTTGAAGCGACTCGGGGCCTGGTCGATGCTGGACGACACCGCGCTGCGGGCCGAGTTGCAGGCGCTGGGCGAAGAAACGCCGCACGATGCCGAAGGTCTGGCCCGTGCTCGGCGGCTCTTTGCGCAGGCCATCGAAACCCCCGGCGGATTGAAAATTCAGACGATCCACGCCTTCTGCGGGGCGCTTTTGCGGCGCTTTCCGCTCGAGGCAGGGGTGGCGCACGGGTTCTCGGAGCTGGACGAACGATCCGGCCGGCGAATGCGCGAAGAGGTGCTGGAGGAAATCGCCGCCGGGCCCGAACGGGTGGCACTCGACAGGCTCCTGCACCACGCCGCGACAGAGGATCTGCACGGCCTGATGGAGGAAATCAGCCGGAACAGAGACGCTTTTGTGGTGCCGACAAGTGAGGAAGACCTGCGCGAGACGCTTGGGCTTCCGGTCGGGTTGCACCACGATGGGCTGGTGGCAGAGGTCTTTCTGCCTGGGTCCGGGGCGCTTCTGGCTGCGGCAATTCCGCTTCTGGCGGGCCAGTCCAGCACCATGCAGGAGATGGGCCGTGCCCTTTCGGGCCTGCGCCTCGATGCCCCCGGCCCCGTGGATCTGGATGCTTTGACCGCGCTGTTCTTGATAAAAGGCGGGGGTCGTCTGCGGGCAAACCTGCTGACCAAAGGCGCCGTCGCGGCCCTAGGTGCCGACCAGAGCGACGCGTTCATGGCCCTGGCCGAGCGGGTGCGTCGCGCAAAAGCCTGGCAATTCGCCCTGATTGCGGTGGAGCGGAGCCTGGCCCTGCATGGATTTGCGCAGGTTCTGCTGCCCCGTCTGGCACAGCGCAAGGTTCAGGGTGCCTGGCTCGATTTCGAAGACCTGATCGAACGGGCCGGGGCACTTTTGTCCGACCCTGCGGTGGCGCAATGGGTGTTGTTCCGCCTTGACGGCGGCATCGACCATATTCTGGTGGATGAGGCGCAAGACACATCACCCGGCCAATGGCGGGTGATCGAACGGCTTGCCGACGAGTTCACCGCCGGCGACGGTGCCAGAAGCGACCGAAGAACGATCTTTGTGGTGGGCGACCGCAAGCAATCGATCTATTCGTTTCAGGGGGCCGATCTGACCCATTTCGAGGCGGTGCAGAGCCGCTTTTCTGTGCGGTTCGGCGCAATTTCCCGGCCGTTGCAAAATGCCGCCCTGCTGCATTCCTTCCGCTCGTCTGCCGCTATTTTGCGCTTGGTTGATCTGGTGTTTCGCGGTGAGGCCGCCGAAGGTCTTGGCGGGCCGCCCGAGCATCTGGCCTTTCACGACAGCCTGCCGGGGCGGGTCGATCTCTGGCCGATCATCAGCCGCCCGGAAAAGCCCGCACCGGAAAGCTGGGAAGACCCCGTCGATTTGCCGGGGGAGGAAAGCGCCCATGTCGTTCTGGCCCGCGCGGTTGCCGCCGAGATCCGGGCGGTGATCGATGCCGGAACCCAGATCCCTACGGCCGAGGGGGGGCGGCCGGTGCATGAGGGTGATTTTCTTGTGCTTTTGCAAAAGCGCTCGGCCCTGTTTTACGAAATCATCCGGGCCTGCAAAGGCGAAGGCCTTGCCGTGGCCGGGGCCGACCGCCTGCGCCTGGGTGGCGAAATTGCGGTAAAGGATATCGTCTCTGTTCTGGCCTTTTTGGCCACTCCCGAGGATGATCTGGCTTTGGCAGAGGTGCTCAAATCGCCGCTCTTTGGTTGGACCGAGGCCGAACTGTTCCGCCTGTCGCATCCGCGGGAGGGGTATTTGTGGCAGGCGTTGCGGGCGATGGGCGAGACGCCTGCGCTGGCGGTGCTGCATGACCTTCTCGACCATGCCGATTTTCTGCGCCCCTATGACCTGATCGAGCGGTTGCTGGTGCGCCACAATGGCCGGCGGCGGCTGGTGGCGCGGCTTGGGGCCGAAGCAGAAGAAGGAATTGACGAGCTGATTTCGCAGGCGCTGGCCTATGAACGGGGCGAGGTGCCCAGCCTGACGGGATTTCTGCTTTGGCTGGGTGCCGACGAGATCGATATCAAGCGGCAATCGGAAATGGGCGGCCAGGCGCTGCGTGTGATGACGGTTCACGGCTCCAAGGGGCTTGAGGCGCCAATCGTGGTGCTGCCCGACACCACCAAGCCGCGCAACCCGCGAAGTGCCGAAATCCTGCGTGCGCAGGACGAGACGGCCTATTGGAGCGGCACCTCCGCCGGGCTGCCCGAAGAATTGGCACAGGCCAAAGCCGCGCTGCAGACCCGCGCCCGCCACGAACGGCTGCGGCTGCTTTATGTTGCGCTGACGCGCGCCGAAAAATGGCTGATCGTGGCAAGCATCGAAGATGCCGACCGCGAGGGCGAAAGCTGGTATTCGCTGATCGCAAAAGGGCTTGAATCTGCCGGAACAGAGACGGTTCAGCCCCTGTCCAGCCAGCTTGCGGCCCTGGGGCAGGTACAGCGCTTCAGCCATGGGGCCTGGCCCGAAAATGCCGTGGCGAAGGCGGGCACGCCCAGGGACGCGCCGCTGATGGGCGCCGAACTTCCCGCTTGGGCGTTCGAGCGCGCCGCCTCCGCAGCCGGGCCTCCAGGCGTTCTTGCCGCCTCTGATCTGGGTGGGGCCAAGGCCTTGCCGGGTGAGAGCGAGATGCTGTCACAAGAAGATGCGCTGCGTCGCGGGCGGCAATTGCATCTGCTGCTGGAGCATCTGCCGCAATGGCCCGAGGAGAGCTGGGCCGAGATTGCCCAGACATTGCTGTTACAGGGGCCTGATCGGGCTGATTTGGCCGAAACAGAGACGATTCTGGCAATGGCGCAGCGGGTCTTGCAGGCGGTCGAGGCGGCGGGATACCTGGGTGAAGACAGCCTTGCCGAGGTTGAATTGTCGGCGCCGATTGCCGAGCTTGGCGGTCAGCGTCTGCATGGCATCATCGACCGTTTGCAGATCTTGCCAGATCGGCTGCGGGTGCTCGACTACAAATCCAACACGGTGGTGCCGACGGGCGCGGACGCCGTGCCGTTGGGGCTGATGCGCCAGATGGCCGCCTATCGCGCTGCCCTGCGTCAGATCTACCCCGGCCGCAAAATCGAAGCCGCACTGCTGTGGACGGCCACCGGTGAAATCATGCCGCTGCCCGATGCACTGCTAGATGCGGCATTGCGTTCGCCTACCGCATCTTGACTGCACCGGGGTCGAGACCTACCTTCCTGCCAACCGCAAATTCAGGAGATGCCCATGGCTACCGTTGCCGTCACCGACGCGACTTTCGATCAGGAAGTGCGCCAATCCGATATTCCCGTCGTGGTCGATTTCTGGGCCGAATGGTGTGGCCCCTGCCGGATGATCGGCCCGTCGCTGGAAGAACTGGCGAAGGAAATGGCCGGCAAGGTCAAGATCGTCAAAGTGAATGTCGATGAAAACCCCGACAGCCCGGCGATTTTGGGGGTGCGCGGCATTCCGGCCCTGTTCCTGTTCAAGAATGGTCAGGTCGTGTCGAACAAGATTGGCGCCGCGCCCAAGGCGGCGCTGCAGTCCTGGATCGAATCGGCGATTTGAGCCCTGCGAATTGATTTGAAGGGCGCCTGCGGGCGCCTTTCATATTGGCCAACCGTGCCTGCGCAGCGCGGCCACAATCTGCGCTTCGCACTCCGGCCGCCCGGCGTTGATCGCCCGCAGTTGCAAGAACCAGTAAAGATAGAGCGCAAAGGCCGGGCGCGGCCGCGGGGAAAAGGCCGCAGCCACCCCGATGTGCGGCACGCTGGCCGAAATGTGATGAAAGTCGATCTGCGCAAACAGCACGGCGGGTTTTTCAAGGAAGAACCCTTCGAAAGCCATCGCGCTGTTTTGTGTGACCACCAGTGAGCAGGCCCGCAACGCCGCCGCCGATCCGCCCCGCTGCACCGAAAGCCGTGGATGGGCCTGTTGCAGCCGGTCAAGCGCCTGCAGTTCGGCGCTGGAATAGGTTTCGTTCGGGTGCAGGGTGGCCACCACCGGCAAGGGGCTGTGGGCCAAGGTGGCCTCGATCATGGCGAGCGGACTCATCGACTGAAAGCTGCGTTGCTCGGTCAGGCACCCCTGGAGCGGAACAAAGACGAACCCGTCATCGGAAACCGGATTTCCGCCGGAACAGAGCCTGTTTTTCCAGTTTGCAGCAAAGCGACCGGCGGCGATCGGGTCGATACGCTCGGGGTGAAACGGCGCCGTGGCCACCGGCCATTCCCAGCGCTTGCCCGAAGCTTCGATATTCCAGAATGCGCCGATGTAGCTGCGCCGTGCGGTAAGCGAGCGGCCATGTGTAGGCTCTTCCATGCGATAAAGCGCGTAGCCATCGCGGCCGGGTGCCAGCAACCGGCTGGCAAATGTGCTTTCTTCGACCTGCACCTGCCAGCCCTGCGCCTGCACCGCGCCGATCAGTCGCCGGAAAAAGTGGTGCTCGCCCGCCAGCGTTCGCGGCAGGGCGTCTCCTTCGAGATAGAGGCGCAGGATGCGGTGATCGGTCATGGCGCAAGGCTATGCGCCCGTCCGGACAACGGCAAGGCTTGCAGCGCCGCCCCCGGCCCCTCATATCTGCGCAAACGGAGGGCATCATGGCGGAAGACAAATTTCCCGGCTGGCACGGAACAACCATCATTGCGGTGCGCAAGGGCGGGCAGGTGGTGGTGGCGGGTGACGGGCAGGTCAGCCTTGGTCAGACCGTCATCAAGGGCAGCGCCCGCAAGGTCCGCCGCCTTGCGCCGGGGGGCCGCGAGGTGGTGGCGGGTTTTGCCGGATCGACCGCCGATGCGTTTTCGCTGCTGGAGCGGCTGGAAAAGAAACTGGAGGCCGCACCGGGGCAATTGGCCCGTGCCTGCGTGGATCTGGCCAAGGATTGGCGCACCGACAAATATCTGCGCAACCTCGAGGCGATGCTGATCGTGACCGATGGCGCCGATCTTTATGTGATTACCGGTGCGGGCGATGTGCTGGAACCCGAGCATGACATTGCCGCCATCGGTTCGGGCGGAAATTTTGCTCTGGCTGCGGGCCGGGCGTTGATGGACGGCCCCCTCGATGCCGAAGCCATTGCCCGAAAGGCGATGGCGATTGCCGCCGAGATCTGTGTTTATACCAATGGCAACCTGACGGTGGAGCGTATCTCGAAATGACGAACCTCACCCCCCGCGAGATCGTTTCCGAACTGGATCGTTTCATCATCGGCCAGGCCGAGGCCAAGCGTGCCGTTGCCGTGGCCCTGCGCAACCGCTGGCGGCGGCTGCGGCTGGAGGCCGATCTGCGCGAGGAAGTCTATCCCAAGAACATTCTGATGATCGGCCCCACCGGCGTCGGCAAAACCGAAATCAGCCGCCGTCTGGCGCGTCTGGCGAAGGCGCCCTTTCTCAAGGTGGAGGCGACGAAATTTACCGAAGTCGGCTATGTCGGCCGCGACGTGGAGCAGATCATCCGCGATCTGACCGATGTGGCAATGGCCGAAACCCGTGCGCGGATGCGCGAAGAGGTAAAGGCAAGGGCGCACAAGTCCGCCGAGGAACGGGTGGTCGAGGCGCTGGCGGGCACGGATGCCCGCGAGGCGACGCGAGAGATGTTTCGCACCAGGCTGCGCAGCGGCGAGCTTGACGCCAAGATGATCGAGATCGAGGTTCCGGAGCCCGGCCCCGCCGGCCCCGCGATGCTTGGCGCGCCGGGAATGGAGTTGCAGATGCAGGGGCTGCAAGACCTGTTCAAGGCCTTCGGCGGCGCCCGCCGCACAAGGCGCAAGATGAGCGTGGCAGAAAGCTACGAGGTGCTGATTTCCGAAGAGGCCGACAAGCTGCTGGATGACGAGGCGGTCAAGGCCGCCGCGCTGGAGGCGGTGCAGCAATCGGGCATCGTGTTTCTGGACGAAATCGACAAGGTGGCGGCGCGTGCCGAAACCCGTGGTGCCGATGTCAGCCGTGAAGGGGTGCAACGGGATCTGCTGCCGCTGATCGAGGGCACAACGGTTTCAACCAAATACGGCCCGGTCAGGACCGACCACATTCTGTTCATCGCATCGGGGGCCTTTCATATTGCCAAGCCTTCCGATCTTTTGCCCGAATTGCAGGGCCGTCTGCCGATCCGGGTGGAGTTGCAGCCGCTGACCGAGGAAGATTTCACCCGTATCCTGACCGAGACCGATAACGCCCTGACCCGCCAGTATTCCGCCCTGATGGCCACCGAAGAGGTCACCGTGCGCTTTACCCCCGATGGCATTTCGGCGCTGGCACGGATTGCCGCCGAGGTGAACCGCGCCGTGGAAAACATCGGGGCGCGCAGGCTTTATACGGTGATGGAGCGGGTCTTCGAGGAACTGTCCTTTACCGCCCCCGACCGTTCCGGCGAATGCGTCACGGTGGATGCCGAGTTTGTCGAGCGGCATCTGGGCAAGCTGTCACGTTCGACCGACCTGAGCCGCTATGTCTTGTGAACCGGCGGTCAGCGGGGGCTGGTTTTGTCTGCCTGCGCGCCGGTGGGCTTCATGCGCAGATTGATTTTTCTTGCCCTGATCGTTCTTGTCTCCTGCGCGCCACGCGGGGAGTTGGCGTTTGGCCCAACCCCGTCCACGGCGCTGCGGTCGGTCTTTGTGGGGTCCACGCGGGGGCCAGATCCGCAAACCGGGGACAATTTCGGCTCCACGCGGCGCGAAGGGCTGCAACTGGCGCGGTTCGACATCAGCTTGCCGCCGCTGCGCCAGCCCGGAGATCTGCGCTACCCGCTGGCCGGGCGGCGCCCCGACCCAACGCAAGATTTCATGCTGGCAAGGGCGGAAACCTATCCGCAATCCGCCGATTTCCGCACCGCCTTGCGGCAGCAACTGGCCCGGAGCGATGGCGAGGCCGTGGTCTTTGTGCATGGGTTCAACACGAATTTCGCCGAAGGGCTTTACCGCCTGGCGCAGTTGGGCACCGATTTCGACCTGCCCGAAACGCTGGTCTATTACGCCTGGCCCTCGCGCGGGCATGTGCTGGCCTATGCCTATGACCGCGATTCAGCCTTGTTTGCCCGCGATGGCCTGCAATTGCTGCTGCGTGATCTGCGCCAGTCCGGGGCGCGGCGCATCTTGCTTGTCGGGCATTCGATGGGGGCGGCGATTGCCATGGAAACCCTGCGCCAGATGGCCATTTCCGGTGAAACAGAGACGCTTTCGCGGCTTGGCGGGGTGGTGCTGATTTCGCCAGACATCGATGTTGACGTGTTCCGTGCCCAGGCCCGGAAGGTCGGCGCCCTGCCGCAGCCCTTCATCATTTTCACCTCGCAGAAAGACAAGGCCCTCCGGCTTGCCTCGCGCCTTTCTGGCGAGCGGGAGCGGCTGGGAAACCTGCAAGAGATTGGCAAACTGGCCGATCTGAAGGTGACGATGATCGATGTCGGCGCCTTTGACACGCGCGACGGTCATTTCAACGTTGCCGACAACCCGGCCCTGATCCGCCTGCTGCGCGGTGTCGGGCAGGTGGCGGCGGTGCTTGAGGGCGAACAGGCCAGCCATGCCGATCTGGCTTCGGGGGTCATCATGACGGTGCAAAATGCCACGCAGATCATTCTTTCCCCGGTTGGGGCGCTGAGCGGCGGCTGATTAGCGGTTGCGGCGCAGATAGACGTAATAGGCGCCCGATCCGCCATGTTTCAGATGCGCCTCACCCAGTTGCATGACCACCGCGCCCAGCGGCGGCAGGCGCAGCCATTGCGGCACCTGATGGCGCAGCACACCCTGACGCTGCGGAATCGGACCCTCGTCAAGCCCCCGCTTTCCCTTGCCGGTAATCACCAGAACCAGCCGGTAGCCACGATCCTGCGCATTGAGAAGGAAGCGGATCAGCGCCGGATGCGCCTGTGCCAGGGTCATGCCGTGCAGGTCGATCCGTGCTTCGGGTTCCAGTTTTCCACGGACCATCTCCCGATGTGTCTTGCGGTCCATCACGACGGGTTGGCGGTGCAACTGCTCGGCCAGCGAGGGGGCCAGATCGTGGCGCCAGGCGATATCGGAGGTGGACTGGCCGATCCGAAAATCCTTGACCTCGAAACGGGGTTTCCGGGGTGGGTGATGGCCCGGCTTTTCGGCCGGATTCGGCTCTGTTTCGGCATGAATCGAGCCATGCCGGTGCAAAGCCTGCGCCGAGGCGGCAACCCGGTGCCACAATTCCTGCTCTTCGGCCGACAGGCGTCTGCGCCGCTTCATCCGCGCCTCCGCAGCATCACCATGCGGCCCCGCGCGTTCACCGCCCCGGCAATCTGCCCCGCCTGCGGGCCGGACCCGATGAAAATATCGCCCCGCCCCCGCCCCTTGATGGCCGTTCCAATATCTTGCGCCACCATCAGCCTTGCGCCGAAACCGGGGCAATCGATCCATACCGGCGTGCCCAGGGGCACCACCTCCGGGTCAACGGCAAGACTGCGGCCGGGGGTGACGGGCCGCCCGGTGGCGCCGAGTGGGCCACTGGCGTCCGGCAGGTCGAGCGGCCGGAAAAACACGAACGAGGGGTTGTGATCGAGCAGCCCCGCCACCTCGCCGGGGTTTTCGGCACACCAAAGACGGATGCGCTCGGGGGTCATCTGCGCTGGATCAGAGACGATCTTGCGGCGCAACAGTTCGGCGCCGATCGAACGATAGGGCTGCCCGTTGCGGCCGGCAAAGCCAAGGCGCAACAGCCCGCCTCCGCTCAGCCGCAGCCGCACCGACCCTTGCACCTGCGCCAAAAATGCCTCGATGGCGGATTCGACATAGGCGATCTCGCAGCCGGCCAGAAGGTTTTGCGCATTTATCTCGGCCCGGCTGTGCCAGATCTCTTCCGCCGTCCATCCTGGTGGCGGGTGGTAGAGCGGATGCGAAAACCGCGCGTCGGGCTGCAATGCGGCGGGCAATTCGGGTTCGTAATAGGCGGTAAAATGCGCCCTGCCCCAAGGCGCGATCTCGACCGGGGCAAACAGCGTTTCAAAGCGGCGCTGCGGGCTGGCGGGGTCGTCCGCGCCAATGCCCGCCATGCCGATCAGATCGGCGGTGGTTTGAAAAACCTCCCAGGCCGCGCCAAGGTCATCCTGCCCCCAGCCGGACAGATCGGACCAGGGCAGGGGCACGGCTCAACCGCCCGTCGCCACAAGCTGCCAGTTCGGATCAGCGCTTCCCATGACGCGCGAAAAGGTCCAGCTGTCGCGCTGTTTGCGCGGGCTGCGCGGATCGCCCTCGACCACGGTGCCCGTCGCATCGCGCGCCACCGAGATCAGCTCGCCGCCAAACCGCACGGTCAATTCGGCCTCGCGGCTCTGGGTGTCGAAACTGGCATCGGTCAGCACCAGTTCCCGCAGCCCCAGAAATTCGGCCTGCACCTCAAGGCCACGGTCCTTGCGGGCCTGCACGGCGGCCTCGAATGCATCGCTGACCGGCGGCGCCAGAAACGGCTTGATCGGGCCAAGCTCGCCTTTTTCAAAAGCCATCAGGATCATCTCATAGGCGGCACGAGACCCTTGCAGGAACTGCGCCACGCCAAAGCCGGGTTCGATCCGTTTCATCTGCGCCAGCGCCACGGCGGCATCCGAGCCTTCGGGCACATGGTCGATGATGTCACGGTCCGGCCCGCCTTCGATCACCTCGAGCCCGATACGCTCGCGCGGGGTGGCGGCCTCTCGCGGGACGATGGGGTCTTCATACCCCTCACGCGTGCCCAGCACATTCTTGAGGCGCAAGATCAGAAAGATCGCGACAGCCGCGAGGACGATCAGTTGGATGACGGCAGAGCTCATGGGATTCCCGGCAGCGGTGTTGGTATTTCGATGTCTCCCACTTATGTAGGGCAGCGGGACGATCAAGTCCACCAAGGCGCGGCAACCCGATAAATCGGAGGTGAAGATGTGGTTTCTTCTGGCTCTTCTGGCCTGGCCGCTGGTCGAGATCGGGCTGTTCATCGAATTGGGCGGGATCCTGGGGCTTTGGCCGACCCTGGGGTTGATCGTGCTGACGGCGGCGCTGGGTGTCAATCTGCTGCGGGCGCAGGGGCTGCGTGCCCAGCAAGAGCTGCGGGCCGCCCTCACCGGGCTTGGCGCTCCGGTGCAGCCGCTGGCCGAGGGGGCGCTGATGGCACTGGCCGGGGGGTTGCTGATTCTGCCCGGCTTTCTGACCGATACGATCGGGCTGGCACTGCTGATTGCCCCGCTGCGCCGGCTTTTGCTGCGCCGGTTTGGTGCGGCGGGGCAGGTGCAGGGTCTTGCTGTGCCGACGCAGCGGCACGGGGCCACGGGCGTGCAGGTGATTGACGGCGAGTTCATGGAAATCGACCCGGAAAATGCGCCGCCACGAGGGGAATCGGGCTGGACTCGCCATTGAGGCGCGGCTGCGGGAATGCTAAACCCGGCGCAACGGAAAATGGAGAACGTGATGAGCGAAGCCACCAACGGCGCCCAGGCCAATACCGCCGATGCGCAGCCGCAAGTGAAAATGAGCATTCTCGCGCAATTCGTGCGGGATATGTCCTTTGAAAACGCGGTGGCCCTGACCGGCCTGCAAAGCAACGATGTGCAGCCCGAGATTCAGGTGCAGGTCAGCCTTGATGCCCGCAAGCGCGCGGTCGAGCATCAATACGAGGTGATTACCAAGTTCAAGATCACCTCCAGCAACAAGGCCGGCAATTCCACCCTCTACCTGCTCGAGGTGGATTACGCCGGAATCTTCCATATCGAAGGCGTGCCCGAAGAGCAGATTCACCCGTTCCTGCTGATCGAATGCCCGCGGCAGTTGTTCCCCTATGTGCGGCGCATCGTCTCGGATGTGACCCGTGATGGCGGCTTTCCGCCCTTCAACCTCGATCCGGTGGATTTCGTCGCGCTCTATCGTGCCGAACTGGCCCGCCGCGCCGAAGCGCAAAAAGCGCCTGCAACGCCTCTTTCCTGAGCAGATGGCGCCTTGCGGGCGCGGCAAGCTGCCTCAGGGACAAGGTGCCATGCTGACAAGCCACGCCGCCGCGCCCATCTTGCGGCGGCGTTTCGACTGGATGAACTGGCATGACCGAACAGATTCCCGCCTGGGTGGGCAACCGGCTGGTTCCGGTGGACAAGACCGAGGTTCACCGCAAAGGGCTCCGCCACAAGGCGGTGTCTATTTTTGTCATGGACGGGGAAAAGGTGCTGGTTCAGCGCCGCGCCGAGGCCAAATATCACTCGGCGGGGCTTTGGGCGAATACCTGTTGCACGCATCCGCAGTGGAACGAACGCCCCGAGGAATGCGCGGTGCGGCGGCTGCGCGAAGAGCTGGGCATCACCGGGCTTTATCCCGCCCATGCCGACCGGCTTGAATATCGTGCCGATGTGGGCGGCGGCATGATCGAGCATGAGGTTGTTGAGATCTACCTTGCCTATGCCAAGCCCGGAATGACCATTGCACCGGATCCGCAAGAGGTGTCCGAAGTGCGTTGGGTCGGGCTTTACGATCTGGCGGCCGAGGTCAGCCGCCACCCGGAACGGTTTTCGAAGTGGCTGGCCATTTACCTGTCCGGCCACCTCGACCGGATCTTCGGCGCCATTTTGCGCAACTGACCCCGCAGCCGATCAATAGCGGTGGAAAACTGCTTTCGGCTCTGGCAATCCCTGCCCAAAGCTGCATCTTGTAGGTCCACGGATCAGAGGGTGTTTGGGTGGTGTTTGCACGGTTGTCTGCCTGTGTCTGTCTGCTTGCGGCGGTCCTGGCCGGGCCGGCTCTTGCGCAGACCGAATTCCGGCTTGTGGTGCCGGATGATTCGGCGGGGCTGGACGAATTGCTGCGTGGCGCCTCGCTGACTCGTGGCGCGGCAGAGGCTGAAACCTCCGATGCCCAGGAAATCTTTGCCGCCGCCCGCACCGATTATGCCCGGCTTCTGGGGGTGCTCTACGATCAGGGCTATTACGGCGGTTCGATTTCGATCCGTATCGACGGGCGTGAAGCGGCAACAATTGCCCCGATGGACGCGCCCGGCCAGATCGGCCAGGTCGAAATGCGCGTCGATCCGGGGCCGCAGTTTCATTTTTCGCGTGCGGCGGTTGGTCCGCTGGCGCCCAAAACCGCCCTTCCCCCCGAGTTTCGCCTTGGTGCCGTGGCCCGTTCGGGGCTGATTTCCGAGGCCGCCCGCGACGGGGTAGAGGCCTGGCGCGATGGGGGCCACGCCAAGGCGAAACTGGCCGGTCAAAGCATCGTTGCCGATCACCGGCGGCAAAGCCTGGCGGTCGAGGTCCGGCTCGATCCGGGGCCGCTCAGCTGGTTCGGCACGATGACCCAGTCGGGCAATGTGCGGCTGCGGGCCAAGCGGCTGGCCGAAATTGCCGGTTACCCAAGCGGCAAGCGGTTTTCCCCCGCGCGGCTTGACGAGGTCCGGGCGCGGTTGCGGCGCAGCGGCATCTTCAGTTCGGTGGCGCTGACCGAGGCCGAGACCCTGCGCAACGGA
>CAZPWV010000006.1:15559-21090 GCA_964590825.1 uncultured Rhodobacter sp.
ACAGCACGCTGGACGTGAACCTGACCGTGGTCGAACAGAAGCCGCGGCGCGTCGGCGCCGGGTTCGAGATCAGCAGCAATGACGGCGCCATGCTGTCGGGCTACTGGCTGCATCGCAACCTGCTGGGCGGGGGCGAGCGGCTGCGCCTCGACGCCGAGCTGGGCGGGTTGGGTGGCGGCACCGGCGGCGTCGATTACAGCCTTGGCGCCAGGCTCGACCGCCCCGCCACCTTTTCGCCCGACACTTCGGCCTTTCTCGAAACGGCGCTACGCAAGGACAATACCGACGATTACGAGAGCCGCAGTTTCACCTTTGGCCTGGGCCTGTCGCATATCTTCAACGAGCGGCTCACGGGCGAGGTCGCGGCACGCTATGAATGGTCGCAGGTGCGCGACGACAGCGGCCGGTCCATCTTCCGCCAGGTCTCGCTGCCCATTGCGCTGACCTGGGACAACCGCGATGTTCCCGCCGATGCCAGCCGCGGCTATTTTGGCTCGCTTGAGGTGATGCCCTTTTACGGATTGGGCACCACCGGCTCTGGCGCCCGGCTGCAAGGCGATTTTCGCGCCTATCGGGCCTTTGGCGAAAACGGCCGCTTCGTGCTGGCCGGTCGTGCCCAGATTGGCGGGATCTTTGGTGCAACGCTGCTGTCCACGCCGCGCGACTATCTGTTTTATTCCGGCGGCGGCGGCACCGTGCGGGGGCAACCCTACGAGTCGCTGGGGGTGAATGTGCTGCGCACCGGGGCGCAGCGCACCGGGGGCACGCGGTTTTTGGGGTTTTCGGGCGAGTTGCGCGCGGGGGTCACCGAAAAGATCGGCCTTGTCGCCTTTTATGACACCGGCTTCATCAGCGCCGATGATTTCTTTGGAACCGGTGGCCGCTGGCATTCCGGGGCCGGGCTCGGGCTGCGCTACAAAACGCCGATCGGACCGATCCGGCTGGATATTGCGGCGCCGGTTGACGGCAACACGGGCGACGGCGCCCAGATTTACCTTGGGATCGGGCAGGCCTTCTGATGCGCAAACTGGCCCTTCTGTTCATGCTTGTCTGGCCGTTGCAGGGGCTGGCGCAAGAGCCGGACCCGGCCCAGACCGAGCGTGACCGATCCTATCTGACGGCGTTGATCGAAGACAATCTTTCCGGCGAGGGGCGGCAGATCCGGCTCGAGGGATTTGCCGGGGCCTTGTCGTCGCGGGCGACCTTTGAGGCCCTGACCATCGCCGATGCCGAAGGCGTCTGGCTGAGCCTGCGTAACGGGACGATGTCTTGGGACCGGGCGGATTGTGGTGCAAGAGCTTTCCGCGCAGGAAATCGATCTGCCCCGCCTGCCTGTGCCGAGCGTTTCCGCGCCCAGCCCGGAAGCCGTTCCCTTTGCCCTGCCAGAGCTGCCCGTTTCGGTCGAAATAGGCTCTGTTTCTGCACAAAAGGTCACTCTGGGTGCCCCGGTTCTGGGGCAGGAGGTGGTGTTTCAGCTGCAAGGCTCGCTGCGTCTGGCGGAGGGTGAAGGGGAAACCCAGCTTGCGGTAAGCCGCACCGATGGCGCCAAGGGGCAGGTGGCGCTGAAGGCGTCCTTTGCCAATGCGAGCCGTCAGGCGCTGCTTGACCTTCTGG
The DNA here is from genome assembly GCA_964590825.1 of uncultured Rhodobacter sp. Classification (GTDB taxonomy): domain Bacteria; phylum Pseudomonadota; class Alphaproteobacteria; order Rhodobacterales; family Rhodobacteraceae; genus Rhodobacter. Next base: position 17,174 of record CAZPWV010000006.1, read on the forward strand.
TCACCGAGGGCAAGGAGGGGATCGTGGCCGGGCTGATCGGCCTGCCGGGGCGCCCCTCGCTGACGCTTTCGGCCAGCGGCGTCGGGCCGATTGATGACTTCACCACCGATATTCTTCTGGGAACCGACGGGGCGGCCCGGTTGACCGGACGGCTGGCCCTGCGCAATGCCGCAGCCAAGCCGGGCCTTGCCGCAAGCCGCAGCTTTCAGGTGGATCTTTCCGGCGATGTCTCGCCGCTGCTGCCGGCGGAATATCGTGACTTTTTCGGCTCGCAAAGCGCGCTTCAGGCCGAGGGGCGGCGCAGCGCCTCGGGGATGCTTCGCCTGGAGCGGTTGTCGCTGAAAGGGCAGGCCATCGCCGTTTCGGGGGCGATGGATCTTTTGCCGTCGGGCCTGCCCGAACACCTCGACCTGCGGGTGAACCTTGGGCTTGCCAATGGGCAGGCGGTGGTTTTGCCGCTGACCGGGCCGCCACTCAGCCTGCGCAAGGCCACGATCGGCCTGACGTTCGACCGCGCCACCGGCGACGGCTGGAGCCTGCGCGGCGAGGCCCGCGCGGTGACCCGTGCGGGGGTAGCGATCGAACGGCTCAGCCTTGAGGGCTCTGGCCGTATCGGCCAGCCCGAAGGCACCACCCCCACGGTGGGCGGCACGCTTGGCTTTGCGGCAACCGGCATCGTGCTTGCCGATCCGGCCCAGCAAGAGGCGGTGGGACCGTTCCTTGCGGGTTCGACACGGTTTTTCTGGCAACAGGGCAAGCCGCTCAGCCTGCCTGATCTGCGGATCACCAGCCGCGATGCCGAGGTGACGGGGCGCATCGCACTGGCCGATCTGACCAGTGGCGGCACGCTGAGCGGCAAGATCGAGGCGCAGCACCGGGCCTTGCAAAACCTGTCATCGGCTGCCGGGCGGACCCTTGCAGGCCGGGCCAACGCCAGTCTTGCGGGGCGCTACACCGTGCTGAGCGGCGCATTCGATGGCGAAGTCTCGGTTGCGGCGCAGGATCTGCGGCTGGATCAACCCCAGGCCGATGCGCTTCTGGCGGGGCAGGCCCGGATCACCGCTTCGGCAATGCGTGATGAAACCGGGTTGCACCTGCGGGCATTCGAGGCCCGGTCCGATGGTCTTTCGCTGACCGCTTCGGGGGGGCTGTCAACGGCGCAAACCGCGCTGTCGGCCCGGTTTGATCTGCCCGATCTGTCCCGGCTTGGCACCGGCTATGGCGGCGCGGTTCAGGCAACCGCCGAGGTGACAGGCGCCGGAGGCCGCCGCCATCTGGTGCTGGCGGGCAAGGGCCGGGATCTGTCGGTTGCCCAGACCGAGATGAACCGGATTCTGGCGGGACAGAGCCTGTTTTCGGCGACGATCGACGAGGTGGGCCAAAGCTATCGCTTGCGCGAGATGCGGCTGGAAACCCCGCAGTTGACGGCCGATGTCACGGCCCGCGACGAAACCGGCACGGTGCTGGCGGTTGCCACGCGGCTGGCCAATGCTGCGCTTGTCGCCCCCGGCTTTCCCGGCCCGATTGCGGTTTCGGGAACCGTATCCGATCTGGGCGGGCGCTACGGGCTCGATCTGCGCGGCACCGGGCCTGGCGGCACCGAAGCCACGGTGCGGGGCAACCTGAGCGGCGATTTCGGCACCGCCGATCTGGTGATTGCGGGGCGCACCGAAACCGCACTGGCCAACGGGTTCATCGCGCCGCAATCGGTGCAGGGGCCTTTGGCCTTTGATCTTGCGCTGCGCGGCAAACCGGGGCTGGCGGCGCTGTCGGGTCAGGTCTCGGGGCATGCCTTGCGCATCAGCGCCCCCGCATTGGGGCAGCGGCTGGAGGATGCCGACCTGCGCCTGAGCCTTGCCAATGGCACGGCGCAGATCGAGGCGCAGGCGCGGTTTTCCGAGGGCGGCACGGTGGTTCTGTCTGGCCCGGTTACGCTTGCCGCGCCCCATCCGGCACAGCTTTCGCTGGTGCTCGAACATGCCCGGCTGCGCGACCCAGAGCTTTATGACACCCGCATCTCGGGGCGGCTGAGCCTGTCGGGGCCGCTGACGGGTGCGGCGCGGATTGCCGGAGATCTTGTGCTTGATGATACCGAGCTGCGCATCCCCTCGGGGGGGCTGGGCGGCGCGGCGGCCATTCCCGAGATCCGCCATATTGCCGAACCCGCCGATGTTGCCCAAACCCGCCGTCGTGCCGGGCTGCTGGCGCGTGACACAGCCAAGACAGGCGGTGCCACGGCTGCCATGGCGCTGGATGTTTCGGTTTCGGCGCCGCGACAGATATTCGTGCGCGGTCGGGGGCTGGATGCCGAACTTGGCGGCGCCTTGCGGCTGGGCGGCACTACGGCAAATGTCGTGCCGGTCGGCGAATTCGGCCTGATCCGGGGGCGTCTGGATGTGCTGGGCAAGCGCTTTACCCTCACCGAGGGGCAGGTGGCGCTGCAAGGGGCACTGGTGCCGTGGATCCTGTTCAGCGCCACCACCGAGCAGGATGAGATTGCCATCACCCTCGCGATCGAGGGCGAGGCTTCGGAACCGGTTCTCAAGATCACCTCCGCGCCCGAACTTCCCGAAGAGGAGGTTCTGGCCCGGCTGCTGTTTGACAAGGGGCTGAGCAACCTTTCGCCGCTGCAGGCCGCGCAGCTTGCCTCGGCCGTGGCTTCGCTTGCGGGCAAGGGCGGCGAAGGAATCGTCTCGCGGCTGCGTCAGGGCTTCGGGCTGGATGATCTGGACGTGGGCACCGATGCCAGCGGCAATGCCACGGTGCGGGCCGGAAAATATCTGGCGGAAAACGTCTATACCGATGTGGCCGTGGACAGTGCCGGCAAGGCCGAGGTGAACCTGAACCTCGATATCAGCCCGCAACTGACCGCGCGGGGAAGTGTTGGCTCCACCGGCGAAAGCAGCCTTGGGCTGTTTTTCGAGAAAGACTATTGAGCCGAAGCGCGGGAAATCCAGTCTCGAAAGGCCGCAAGTGGTGGTGAGGAGGCCACCCCCGACGGCCAGACGAGGTAATAGGCTCCGACACCGGAAACCGTCGCACCGGGGGTGCGAACCAGCCGTCTCTCGGCAATCTCGGGCTCGGCCAGAAATTCGGGCAAGAGCGCGATTCCCACCCCATGCGCCGCCGCCTGCATCATCAGGGCGAACTGGTCGAACATGATCCCGCGTGCCGCCGGTGCCGCAAGCCCGTGATGCGCAAACCACGCGCCCCAGGCATTGGGACGCGATTCAAGCTGTAACAGAGACTGTTTCTGCAAATCGGCCGGGGAGGTCATCGGGTGTTCGCGGGCAAAACCGGGCGAACAGGCGGCGATGATCCGCTCTTCGAACAGCAGCAGATGCTCGGCATCGGCCCAGGGTCGGATGCCGAAATGGATGGCCGCGTCAAAGGTTTCGCTGGCAAAGTCGAACGGTCGCAGGCGTGTGCCAAGGTTCAGCGTTACCCCCGGATTTTCAGCGAGGAAATGGCCGAGCCGCGGTGCCAGCCAGCGGGTGCCGAAGGTGGGCAGGATCGCCAGGTTGAGCACCCCGCCGCCGGGGTTGGCCCGCAGCCCGAGCGAGGCCCGTGCGATCAGTTCAAGCGCCTTGCGCACATCGCGGGCATAGGCAAGGGCCGGCTCGGTCGGGCGCAGCCGCCGCCCCTCGCGTCGGAAAAGCTGCACCCCCAACTGGCCCTCGAGACTTTGCACCAGCCGGCTGACCGCCCCCTGGGTCAGGCTGAGTTCACGCGCCGCCGCCGCGGTGGAGCCAAGCCTGCACACCGCCTCGAAAGCCGAGAGAAGCGAGATGGAGGGAAGGTAGCGCCGCGGAAGGCTCATATGTGCTCCATACATGATGAACGGCCTCAATAGCAGTAGATTAGCGCATTCGACTGGCGCATAAAGCATGAAACGAAGGAGTATCTCATGGGCCTGA
>CAZPWV010000006.1:21100-24524 GCA_964590825.1 uncultured Rhodobacter sp.
AAACCAAAAGACGCCCCCGATCTGGCCCGTTTCGACTGGCAAGACCCGTTCCGTCTTGACGGACAGTTGAGCGCGGAAGAGCGGATGCTGCGCGATGCCGCCCGTGCCTATGCGCAGGAAAAGCTGCAACCGCGGGTCATCAGGGCCTTTGCCGAGGAAAAAACCGACCCGGAAATTTTTCGTGAAATGGGTGAGATGGGCCTGCTGGGCACGACCATTCCCGAGGAATATGGCGGGCTTGGCGCCTCTTATGTGGCCTATGGGCTTGTCGCGCGGGAAATCGAGCGGGTCGATAGCGGTTACCGCTCGATGATGTCGGTGCAGTCGAGCCTGGTGATGTATCCGATCTACGCCTATGGCAGCGAGGCGCAGCGGCGCAAATATCTGCCCAAACTTGCCTCGGGCGAGTGGATCGGATGTTTTGGCCTGACCGAACCCGATGCCGGCTCGGACCCCGCCAGCCTCAAGGCCACGGCCCGGAAAACCGCCAATGGCTATGTGCTCAATGGCACGAAAATGTGGATTTCCAACGCGCCGATTGCCGATGTTTTCGTGGTCTGGGCGAAATCCGAGGCGCATGGCGGCAAGATTCGCGGCTTTGTGCTGGAAAAAGGCATGAAGGGGCTGTCGGCGCCGAAGATTGCAGGCAAGCTTTCGCTGCGGGCCTCGGTGACCGGCGAGATCGTCATGGAGAATGTCGAGGTTGGCGAGGAGGCGCTCTTGCCCAATGTCGAAGGGCTCAAGGGGCCGTTTGGCTGCCTCAACCGGGCGCGGTATGGCATTGCCTGGGGGGTGCTGGGGGCGGCCGAATTCTGCCTGCAGGCGGCGCGGCAATACGGCCTTGACCGCAAGCAGTTCAACAAACCGCTGGCGCAGACGCAGATCTTTCAGCTCAAACTGGCCAATATGCTCACCGATATTTCGCTGGGCCTGCAAGCCTGCCTGCAGGTGGGCCGGCTGATGGATGATGCCAATGCCGCGCCCGAGATGATCTCGCTCATCAAGCGCAACAACTGCGGAAAGGCGCTGGATATTGCCCGCAACGCCCGTGACATGCATGGCGGAAACGGCATTTCCGAGGAGTTTCAGGTGATCCGGCACATGGTGAACCTCGAGACCGTGAACACCTACGAAGGCACGCATGATGTGCATGCCCTGATCCTTGGCCGGGCAATTACCGGCTTGCAGGCCTTCTTCTGACGAAAGGGCGCCATGCCACGCAGCCAGATTGTTCATGAAAATTTCCTGCGCCGGGTTGCGGCGCAGGAGTTTTTGGCTGGAACAGAGCCTGTTTTGGGGCTGAAACCCGCCGAGGCGCGGCAGTTGTTCCGTGCCCAGTGCCTCAGCCGTTGCCTCGATATCGTGTCGCGGCACATGCAACGGGCCGGGCAGGGGTTTTACACCATCGGCTCTTCGGGGCACGAGGGCATGGCCGCCGTGGCCCATGCGCTGCGCCCCGGTGACCCCGCGCTGCTGCATTACCGCGATGCCGCCTTTCAGATTGCACGCGCCGATCAGGTTCCGGGGCAAGACATCGCCTGGGACATGCTTTTGTCCTTTGCCTCCTCGCTGGAAGATCCGATCTCGGGCGGGCGGCACAAGGTGCTGGGGTCGAAGGCGCTGAATATCCCGCCGCAAACATCGACCATCGCCTCGCATCTGCCCAAGGCGATGGGGCTGGCCCATGCCATTTCCATGGCCCGCCGCCATCCGCCCGAGCATCGTTCCTATGACGAGGATGCGCTGGTGATGTGCAGTTTCGGCGATGCTTCGGCCAATCATTCCACCGCGCAGGGGGCGATCAACACCGCCAGCTGGATGGCCTATCAGGGGCTGCCGCTGCCGCTGCTGTTTCTGTGCGAAGACAATGGTATCGGGATCTCGACGAAAACCCCGCCCGGATGGATCGAGGCCTCGCTTTCGCAGCGCCCCGGCATTCGCTATTTCAAGGCCGATGGGCTGAACCTGTTCCAGACATTTGCCGTTGCACAGGAGGCCGCCACCTATGTGCGCAACCGCCGCAAGCCGGCGTTTCTGCATCTGCGCACGGTGCGGCTTTATGGCCATGCCGGGGCCGATCTGCCCACCACCTACATGAGCCGCGAAGAGGTCGAGGCCGAAGAGGCAAACGACCCGTTGCTGCATTCGGTGCGGCTCTTGTCGCAAACCGGGGCGCTGACCCCGCAGGAGGCGCTGAGCCTCTATCAGGAAGCGCTCGAAACAGTCTCTGTTCTTGCCGAAAAGGCTGTTCAGCGCCCCCGGCTGGGCTGCGCCGCGCAGGTGAAGGCAAGCCTTGTTCCCCCCGCCCGGCCCTGTCTGCGCCGCAATGGCCCGGATGCGGCGCAGCGTGCGGAGGTCTTTGGGGCCGATCTCAAGGCGATGGACGAACCGCAGCCGATGAGCCGCCTTCTCAACTGGGCGCTGACCGACCTGATGCTGACCCACCCCGAAATCGCCCTGATGGGCGAGGATATCGGCCGCAAGGGGGGCGTGTATGGCGTCACGCAAAAGCTTCAGGCCCGCTTTGGCCCGGCGCGGGTGATGGATACGCTGCTTGACGAGCAGTCGATTCTCGGATTGGCGCTGGGCATGGCGCAGAACGGCTATCTACCGGTGCCGGAAATCCAGTTTCTGGCCTATCTGCACAATGCCGAAGACCAATTGCGCGGCGAGGCGGCGACGCTGCCGTTTTTCTCCAACGGGCAATATGCGAACCCGATGGTGGTGCGCATTGCCGGGCTTGGGTATCAGCGCGGTTTTGGCGGGCATTTCCACAATGACAATTCGCTTGCGGTGCTGCGTGACATTCCCGGTCTGATCCTGGCTTGCCCCTCGAATGGCGCCGATGCGGTCTTGATGCTGCGGGAATGTCTGCGCCTTGCCCGCGAAGAGCAGCGGGTCTGTGTGTTCATCGAGCCGATCGCGCTTTACCCGATGCGCGATTTGCACGAGGACAGGGATGGCGGCTGGATGCGGCTCTATCCCGGCCCGAATGAGCGGATTGCACTGGGCGAACCGGGCTTGAGCGGCGAAGGCACCGAACTGGCCATCGTGACCTATGGCAACGGGGCCTATCTTGCCGCACGGGCGCGGCGGCAGCTCGAGGCCGAAGGGATCGGGCTGCGGGTGATCGATCTGCGCTGGCTTGCGCCCCTGCCCGAAGCGGCCCTGCGAGATGCCGCCATGGGCTGCGATCACATTCTTGTCGTTGACGAATGCCGCCGCACCGCAAGCCAGTCCGAAGCACTGATGACGCTGTTTTTCGAAGCCGGTCACGGCTCGGTGGCGCGGATCACCGCCGAAGATTGTTTCATTGCCACCGGTCCGGCCTATGCTGCCACGCTGCCCAGCGTCGAGATGATTGTTGCAGCGGCAAGAGGTCTTGTGCGGCGGGGCTAGGCCTTGGCCCCGCTGCGCTGTCCGG
>CAZPWV010000007.1:0-13063 GCA_964590825.1 uncultured Rhodobacter sp.
GCCCGGCGCTGCGCCCGGAACGCCCCCCAGAACCAATGCACCGGCGCGGTTTCCGGGGTGTGGCGTTCCTCGAGCTGGCGCAGCGTGGTGCGGGCACGGATGATCCGGCCGGAAAAGAACGGGGCAAAATCGGCCAGCGGCACCTCGGCACGCTGATCGGCACAGGTCTTGTCATAGACAAAAAGCGCCGCGCCTTCCTGCGCGATGACCAGAACAAGCTGCCCGGAGGTCATCAACGCCAGCGCCGGCCACTGGCCGGGAGAAAGCCGGTCGATCTCTTCGACACTGGCGGTCATTCCGGCCACCCGCAGCACGGCGGCGATATGTTCGGGCTGCACCTCGCCCGCCGCCGCACCCGTCACCGCGGCCGTGGCCTCGCCCACCGCCAAAAGCATCTGTTCAAGAATATCGGCGGCCGGCACCTGAGCGCCCAGAAGCCCGGCATAGGCGGCAGCCAGTTCGGCGCGGGCGCGGGCCCGTTTGGGGGCGCGGGGCGCGGTGGCGGCGCTGGGGGTGGATTTTGGCAAAACACCTTCGGACGCCCCGCTGACACGGGCCGCGTTGATGTCGAACGCTATGATCCGGTCAGCCAAAACCCCCTACACCTTGTTAAATACTCGTTCCGTCCACCAATATCCCGTGTTGACGCGCAATTTCCAGCTTAATCAGCGCGATGTCATATTTCAGCCCGGCCTGGGCATGAGCCATCTGTGCATAGCTTTCATACATGTTCACAAGATCCATCAGCGAACGCCGCCCCATGCGGTATTGCTCGGTGAACATTTCCAGCCCCGCCCCGGTTTCTTCGACCACGGCGGCATCGCGGCTCTGCTTTGCCTCGAGCGCCACGAGCTTGGCCTGCAACCCGGCCAGGCTTTGCTGCTGGTCTTGCCGTGCCTTGCCGATCCGCGCCGTTGCCGCCTCATTCGAGGCCTCCAGCGCGGCCAGCGTATCGGCGGTTCCAAAGCCCAGCATCTGGTTCACCCCCAGCGCCAGGCCAAGGTCGGGGCCTCCGGTTCCGGTGCTGGCCTGCGCCGAAAGCGTGGGCAGATGCCCGGCTCTGGCCATTTTGGCCTCGGCTGCGGTGCGGCCTGCCTCGGCCTCGGCACGCTTTACCGTCAGCGCCTCGGGAATGGCCGCCGGCAGCGCGATATCGCCCAGGCCTGCAAAGCCATCGACCGGGCTTGCGGTCATTGCCTGAAGCTGGGTCTTGGCAGCGGTTGCGGCATCGCGGTCGGCCTGTGCGGTGGCCTGCATTTCAGACAGTTTCTGCGCAAGGATCCGCGCTTCGGAGCCGTCTGACAGCCCGCCTTCCACACGCTGGCGCATGATGTGGTTGTAGTCGCCGATCTTCGCCGCCGAGCGGCTGGCCACGGCGCCCTGATCTTCGGCCTTCAGCGCCGAGATATAGGCCTTCAGCCCCTCGGCCACGGTATCGTTCATCTCGCTCGCCAGCGTCACCGCCGCCAGTTCCACATCGGCGGCGGCAAGATCGCGCTCGGCCTTTTTCGCACCATTGTCGAACACAACCTGCTCGAGCAGTATCCGCGTTGCCAGATCGCCAAGCGAGGTCAGGCTCAGGCTTGGCCCGATCTGCGGCAACCAGTTTTTCGACTTGGCCTGCGCCGTCAGCCGCGCCACCCGCAATTCGGCCTTGGCGGCGCCCTTGGCATCGGTCAGCACCGCCTGCGCAACCTGCGCATAAGGCCCCGCGGCGGGCAGCGCCGAAATGCGCCCGCTCAGATCGGCAATGATGGCCGAGCTTTGTGCCGTCGTACCGGGTTTGCCGGGCACGATCCCCCCGACCGAAGGGTTGAAGGGGGAGCGGCCCGTGGGGAAAGGCGTTCCCCCGATGCATCCGCTCAGCCCCGCCGCGACCAGTCCCGCGGCGATGATCCGGGCCACCGCAGAGGCCCGGAGAAGCGGCAGATCGCTGCTTTTCCGGGTCATTTGGCCCCCCGTCAGACGGTCAGGTTGGTGATGGAATCGTCGATAATCAGGCTCGCCCCATCGTCACCAAGGGTATAGACGCTGTAGCTGTGGCCACCGATCACGGTGTTTTCACCGGTATCGACCGCGCCCAGCGCCGTCACATGATCGGCCCCGTCCCCCTGAATAATCAGTGCGTGATCCGGCCCGGTGAGCGCATTCAGTTGCGCCTCGGTGATCGTCAGCTGCGCTTCGGGGGCAAAGGTGAGATCGATGGTGCCAAAGTCGAAACTGCTCAGGCCGGAGCGGGTCAGATCGACCGTCACCGCCGAAGTGTTATCGACCACCAGCAGGGTCGAGGTTTCGTTGCCGGCGGTGTCATGGTCGCTCACCACCAGATAGGAGCCGTTCGGCACCGTCTCGTAGAAATCATAGGAGCCATAGCCGGCCCGACTGTTGACCGAGGCGTAGTTGTCGATTTCGGTCACCTGACCGTTGGCGCCCACCGCCGCCACCTCATAGACGTTTTCGCCCACATCGGTGCGGATGCCCAAAAGCGCCCCCGCATCGCGGGTGAAGGCGATGATGTCGGGGCTGTCGGGGGCCACGAGGTCGAAGGCAAAACTGCCGCTGGCCTGGGTGGTGTTGCCCACCGGGTCGGTTGCGGCGATCGTATAGCTCATGGTTCCCGCCGAACCCGGCAGGTCATTGGTGTCGAAGGTGACCGACCATTGCCCGTTCGCCCCGGCGGTGACGGTTTCGGTGGCGCCGCTGGCCAGGGTCACCGTCACCCGTGAGCCTGCCTCGACAGTGCCGGTGATGGCAAAACCGTTCGCCGCCTCCTGCGCGCTGACAAAACCATCGCCCGAGACCGCAGCGGTGGGCACAAAGTTGCGCACCACCGGATCAAAATCGACGCTGCTGGTCTGGATCGCGGTGTTGCCGTTCACGTCGGTGGCGCGGACTGTCAGCTGCACCCCGTCGATTTCCTGCGTCGGCAGTTGGCTTGCGGGAATGGTCGCCGTCCAGCTGCCGTTTTCAAGCACCGTGGCCTGCACCTCGGCACCCGAGGCCAGTTGCACCATCACCACCGAGCCGGGCTCGACCGTGCCGGTCACCACAAGCCCGCTTGCGCCTTCCAGCGCGTTGACGATGCCGTCGTTGACAATGGTGTTTGGCGTCGGCGTGCCGTGGCTGAGGTTTTGCACCTCGGTATCGACCGCCACAACATGGCTTGCGCTGGCCACGTTGCCGGCCAGATCGGTGGCGGTAACAGTGGCGGTGCTGGTATAGGTGCCGGTGCGCATTTCACCTGCGGCAAAGCTGGCCGACCATTGGCCATCGGCCCCCGCCGTAACGGTGCGCGTCGCGCCCTCGAAGGCAACGACAACCGAAGCACCCGGTTCGGCCGTGCCTGTCAGCACGAGGCCGGCACTGTGCTCGGCGCGGTTGAGCAGGTCGTTGCCGCCGGCCTGACCCGCATCGAAAGCCACCGAAGTGGAGGTATCGAAGCTGATCGAACGGGTATCGGTGGCGGTATTTCCATGCGCGTCGGTCGCGGTGACGGTGGCAAGATGGTCGCCCGTGGTCAGCGCCACACCCGAAAGGTTCACGCTCCAGCTGCCATCGGCGGCGGGGGTGGTGGTATAGCTGACGCCGCCCAGTTCCACGGTGACCGAAACCGAACCCGGCTCCGAACTGCCGCTGAGCGTGAAGCCGTCATGCGCCTCGGCGCCGTTGACATTGTTGTTGGCGGTGACCGGGGCGGTGCCGAATGCCACCGAAGCCTCGGTATCGACATGCACGCTCCAGCTTGCGCTGGACGGGTTGTTCACCGGGTCGATCGTTGCCGCGGTGATCGTGCTGTCATAGGTGCCGCCGGGCAGTTCGGTGGCAAGATAGGTCACCGACCAGGTGCCATCGGTCGCAACCGTGGTCTGATGCGTCACGCCTTCCATGGTGATGGCCAGCACGGCGCCCGGAACCGACGTGCCCGAAACCACCACATTGCCCTGCATCTCGATGGCGTTGATGACGTTGTTGGTCGCCACCGGGTTGAACTCGATCGGGTTGGGAACGGTATCGACCACCAGCGTATCGGTAAGTGTCGTCACATTGCCCAAGGCATCGGTGGCGGTGATCGTCATCGCCTCGCGGTAGTCACCGGGGGGCAGTTGCGTGGTGGTGAAGGTCACCGACCAGGTGCCATCGGCGCCCACGGTGGTGGACTGCTCGTGCCCCGCCACGGTCACCATGATCGCCGCGCCCACCTCGCCGGTGCCGCCCACGGTGATGCCATCTTGATACTCGGCCAGGTTTTCGACATCGCCATTCGACAGCGCGCCTTCGGTAACGCTCACTGCGGGCGGGGTCATGTCGATCAGGAAATCGGGGCCGTCGAGTTCGTAAAGCGTGCCATCGGGGGCGGTCACGAAGACAGTCGAAGTCAGATCGCCATCGGCGGGGAAGCTGCTCCCTTCAAAGATCACCGACCAGGTGCCATCGGCCCCCACGGTGGTGTCGAGCGTCTGATCGCCCAGAACCACGGTCACCACCGAGCCAACCTCGCCCGTGCCCGAAACACCGGCGGCAGGGCTCGGGGTGTTGGTGGTCAGCGTGGTGTCGGCGTTGGGGTTGTTCACCGTCGGAACAATCGGATCATCGCCGCCGGGGGTGGTGTCATCGCCGCCGGGGGTGGTGTCGTCGCCGCCGGGCGTGGTGTCGTCGCCACCGGGCGTGGTGTCATCGCCACCGGGCGTGGTGTCATCGCCGCCGGGCGTGGTGTCATCGCCGCCGGGGGTGGTGTCGTCGCCGCCGGGGGTGGTGTCGTCGCCGGAAATCAGCCCAACGCCCACGACCGCTGCGCCCGCCGCCAGGCCCGCTCCGCCAAGCCCGCCCAGCATGGCCGGTGCAAACATGGCCATGCCCGTGGTATCGCCAGCCCCTGCCGGCACGGCAATTTCCTCGCCGCCCAGAAAGGCCAGCTGGTCATTCGGGCTCCATTTGCCGATCACCTCGATCTGCCCGTAATCGGCATAGATCACGCCATCGGCCCCGCCTTCCAGCGTGACCGGGGTCAGCTCGCCATCGGAGGAGATGTAAAGTTTGGCCTGCGCGTCATAAAACCCGGCAAGCTTGATGCTGCGGCCATCGACCAGCACGATCTCGAGATCGCTGCCTTCGCGCAAATACTTGAGAATGCTTGTTTTCCGCAAGTTGAGCGAAATTTCGTCGCCCGCGCCGACCTGAATGAAATTGCTGGCGCCCTCGCCGGAAACCATGCCATGCGACACACCGCCCGCGCCATCACGGACGGCAAAGTCAACCGACTTTACCATTGTACTGCTCCGCCTCAAATGTTTCCCGGCTCTTTTGGCCGGATGTTTTACTGCTGTTTATCGAATAACCCAGTTTTCCGCCTAAGGCTAGATGTATATTTTACCTCTACGTCAATTTGTGGTTGTTTCGCCTGCATCTAGCGGCTGAATGGCCCGATCTTACCCGATGTCCGCAAGCGTCTGGGCAAGAAAATGCCGATCACCACTGTTTGCCAGCGATTCCAGCGCTTTGCGCGGGGGCAGCCAAACCGCAAGATGCTCCTGTTCGCTGGGCGGCCCAAGGCGCAGCCCCGGCCGTGCCAGCCAGACATGACAGGTCTTTTCTGCCCAGCGGTCGTATTCGGGCATGAAGGTAAAGCGCCGATAGGCCCCGATCCGCCGCGCCGCCCCGATCGTCCAGCCGGTTTCTTCAAACACCTCGCGGTGCAGCGCGGCCAGTTGCCCCTCGCCGGGATCGATGCCGCCACCGGGCAACTGGAACTCGGGGCGCGGAACGCTTTGATGCGTCAGCAAAACCTGACCGTGCCGCAACAGCACCGCATAGGCCCCCGGCCGTGGCCGATACCGCTGCCCCCGCACCACCGCTTCGCCAAACCTGCGCATTTTCGCGTCCTTGCCCCTTGGGGGAATGGTTGCCCCGCCTATATAGGCAGGATATGCCAGCCCATGGGCTGAACGAAAACCCCCAGGAACCAGATGACCACGCTTTCGCATATCGCTTGGGACGATACCGTCCTGCCATTTCAGCTTGACCGCTCCGATGTGCGCGGCCGTATTGCCCGCCTCGATGGCGTGCTCGAGGCGGTGCTGCATCAGCACGATTACCCCGCTGTGGTGGAAACGCTGGTGGCCGAGATTGCCCTGCTCACCGCGCTGATCGGGCAGACGCTGAAGCTGCGCTGGAAGCTGTCGCTTCAGGTGCGCGGCAAGGGGCCGATCCGCATTCTGGCGACCGACTACTATGCGCCCGGCGAAGATGGCAGCCCCGCGCGCATCCGCGGATGGGCAAGTTTCGACACCACGCGGCTGGATGAAATGGCCGACCCGTTCAGCCAGATCGGCGAAGGTTATATGGCCGTGATGATCGATCAGGGCGAGGGAACGCTGCCGTATCAGGGCTTTACGCCGCTGGCGGGGGAGTCGCTCACGACCTGCGCCGAGACCTATTTTGCCCAGTCCGAGCAATTGCCCACCCGGTTCCAGTTGGCTTTTGGCCGCTCGATCCTCTCTGGGCAGGGCGAGCATTGGCGGGCCGGCGGGGTGATGCTGCAAATGATGCCGGCATCGCCCGAGGCGGCGCGGGAAGGCTCGGGCGAGAGCGGCTTGCTGCGCCACACCGACATTCTGGCCGGGGTCGAGGATGAAAACTGGACCCGAGCCAATGTGCTGCTTGATACGGTCGAGGAAATGGAGCTGATCGGGCCAAGCGTGACGCCCTCCACCCTCTTGCTGCGGTTGTTCAACGAAGAGGTGCCGCGGGTCTTTGCGCCGCAAAAGGTTGAATTCGGCTGCACCTGTTCGGCCGATCGTGTCCGGTCCAGCCTGTCGATCTATTCCGCCAGAGATCTGCGCCACATGACCACCGCCGAAGGCACGGTGACCGCCGATTGCCAGTTTTGCGGCGCGCATTACAGTTTTGACCCGGCAACGCTGGGCTTCGAGGCGCGGCTGAACCCCGATGGCACGCCCAGGGTGGCGGACGATGCCTGACCCTTTCGCCCCGGTTCTTGCCGCTCTGGCAAGGCCGGGGCGGCCCTCGTCGGATTACGATCTGAACCCCGGCACGGTCTTGCCGCCAAACCGCGTGCTGCGGCCTGCGGCGGTGCTGCTCGCCTTCGGGGCGGGGGCAACCGGGCTGCACCTTTACCTCACCAAACGTGCCTCGCATCTGCGTCACCACCCCGGCCAGATCGCCTTTCCCGGTGGCAAGCTTGATCCGTCCGATGCCGGCCCGGTAGATGCCGCCCTGCGCGAGGCGCAGGAAGAGATCGGCCTGCCCCGCGCCAATGTGCAGGTTTTGGGCGTGTTAGAGCCACATGAGACGGTGACCGGCTTTCTGGTCACCCCGGTTCTGGCACGGATTGCCGGGCCGTTCACCCCAAGGCCCGAGGCGGGAGAGGTGGAGGAGGTCTTCACCGTGCCGCTTGACCATATCGCCGATCCGGCCCGGTTTCGCATCGAACGGCGGCGCTGGCGGGGAAGCTGGCGGGCATATTACGTCGCGCCCCACGGCCCCTATTACATCTGGGGCGCCACAGCGCGTATGCTGCGGGCCTTGTGTGACCGGATGGGGCCATGAAACTGCACGGCGACTGGATCGAGGCCAGACATGTTCAGACCGTTCTGGGCCTGCTGACGCAGGCCGGGCATCAGGCCTTTCTGGTGGGCGGTTGCGTGCGAAATGCGGCTCTGTTCCAGCCCGTTTCCGATATCGACATCGCCACCGATGCCCTGCCGCAGCGGGTGATGGACCTGGCACAGGCGGCGGGGCTGAAGGCGATTCCCACCGGTATCGAACATGGCACGGTGACCGTGGTGGCCGATCATCTGCCGCATGAAATCACCACCTTTCGGCGCGATGTGGAAACCCACGGCCGCCACGCCACCGTGGCCTTTTCAACCGAGCTCCCCGAGGATGCCGCTCGACGTGATTTTACCATGAATGCGCTCTATGCACGGGCCGATGGCACGGTGCTCGACCCGCTGGGTGAAGGTCTGGTCGATCTGGCGGCGCGGCGGGTGCGTTTTGTCGGCGATGCGGCGCAGCGCATCCATGAAGATTACCTGCGGATCTTGCGGTTTTTCCGATTCACCGCCTGGTATGGCGATCCGGAGCAGGGGATCGATGCCGAGGGTCTGGCGGCCTGTGCGGCAAATCTGGCTGGAATAGAGACGCTTTCACGCGAACGCATCGGGCATGAGATGCGCAAACTTCTTGCGGCGGCCGACCCGGCTCCGGCACTGGCGGCGATGCAGGCCAGTGGTGGTCTGGCGCAGGTTCTGCCCGGTGCCGATGCCCATGCCATTGCGCCGCTCGTGCATCTGGAGCGGGGCCTGCCCCCCGATCCTCTGCGCCGCCTGCTGGCGCTTGGCGGTGACGCCGTTGCAGACCGGCTACGGCTGTCGAAAGCCGATGCAAAACGGTTGGAAAAGCTGCGCACCGCCATGGCCGATGCCGCGCCAGAGGCGGTTCTGGGCTATCGCTACGGGCTGCCGGACAGCCGGGATATGCTCTTGGTTCGGGCGGCACTTGCGGGGCAGGAAATCGACGAATCCTGCTGGAACAGGGTCGAATTCGGGGCCCGGCAGGAGTTTCCGGTGAGGGCCGCAGACCTGATGCCGCAGGTGCAGGGCGCGGCCCTGGGTGCCCGGCTGCGCGAGATCGAAACCCGTTGGATCGACTCGGGCTTTGCCCTCTCGCGCAGCGCTTTGCTGGGCTGAGGGGGGCGGCGGTTTCATTTGGGCCGACGTCCGAAAAAGCCACGTCCGAAACAGAAAGTTGGGCCAAAAGGAAAGTTGGGATTGCCATGATCGAGGTGTTTCTTCCGGCCAAGGGCGCACCACCGCAACGGCTGAGCGCATTTCTGCGCTGGTGCCTGCGCGGCGCCTGGCCCGCGATCTGGCTTGCAGGGCTGTTTTCGGCGCTGGCGGGCAGCATGGAGGTTGGCGCGGCCTGGTTGCTGGGGCTGGTGATCGACTCGGTCGTCGAAGCCCCCGCCCAAAGCTATCTCAGTGACCATTTCAGCCTGATTTTGGCCTTCGTGCTGTTTTACCTGCTCATCCGCCCCGCCGCCTTTGGCCTTTCGACCTGGGCATCGAACCTGCTGGTGGCGCCAAACCTGATGCCGCAGGTGCTGTCACGGCTGCACCGCTGGACCATGGGACAGGCCGTCACCTTTTTTGACAACGACTTTGCCGGGCGCATCGCGCAAAAGCAGATGCAGACCGCCCGTGCCGTCACCGAAGTGGTGACCGAGTTCATCGGCACGGTGTTCTTTGCGCTGGCCTCGATCATTGGCTCGGTGGCGCTTTTGGCTGGAATAGACACTGTTGGGGCCTTGGGGCTGGGGGTTTGGCTGCTGCTCTACCTGCTCTTGATCCGGGCCTTTCTGCCACGCGTCCGGGGCCGGTCAAAGGCCCGTGCCTCGGCCCGTGCCATGGTCTCGGGGCAGGTCGTCGATACGATCACCAACATCAAGACGGTGAAGCTTTTCGCCCATGCCGCGTTCGAGGACCGGGCGGCGCTGGGGGCGATGGAAACCTACCGCAGCACCACGCGGGCGTTTGGCGTCACCACCACTTGGTATCGGTTGAGCCAGATCACCTTTTCGGGGGTGTTGCCGATCCTTCTCGTGGGCGGCGCCTTGCTGATGTGGCAGCGCGGCGCCGCAACGGCGGGCGATATTGCCGCCGCCGGTGCGGTTGCCATCCGCATAGCGCAAATGTCGGGCTGGGTGTCGCAATCGCTGATGGGCCTGTGGAGCAACCTGGGCGAGGTCGAAGACGGGATGCGCAGCTTGACCCCCGCGCATGGAATTACCGATGCCCCCGATGCCCAGGATCTGGGCCGGGTCAGGGGGGCGGTTTCCTTTGACCACGTATCCTTTGCCTACGGGCGCCAGACCGGCGGCATCGACGATGTTGCGCTGACCATCCGCCCCGGTGAACGGCTGGGTATCGTAGGCGCCTCGGGGGCAGGAAAATCGACCCTCGTGGCGCTGCTGTTGCGGCTTTACGACGCCGAAAAGGGGGCGGTGCGCCTTGATGGCACCGATCTGCGCGCGGTGACGCAGGAAAGCCTGCGGCGGCAGATCGGCATGGTCACGCAGGAAACCGCGATGTTCAACCGTTCGGCGCGGGAGAACATTCTCTATGGCCGCCCCGATGCGACCGAAGCCGAACTGATTGCCGCCGCCAAGGCTGCGAAGGCGCATGATTTCATCGAAGGCCTGAGCGACCACAACGGCAAGCGTGGCTATGAAGCCGCACTGGGGGAACGGGGGGTCAAGCTGTCCGGCGGGCAAAGGCAGCGTATCGCACTGGCACGGGCATTTTTGAAAAACGCCCCGATTCTGGTGCTGGACGAGGCAACTTCGGCGCTGGACAGCGAGGTGGAGGCGCAGATTCAGGCGGCGCTGAAGCAGGTGATGGAGGGCAAGACGGTTCTGGCCATCGCCCATCGGCTGAGCACGATCGCCGAGATGGACCGGATCGTGGTGATGGATCACGGCCGCATCGTCGAACAGGGCACGCATGGGCAGTTGCTGGCGGCGCAGGGTCTTTATGCGCGTTACTGGAGCCGCCAGTCGGGGGGCTTTCTGGGCACCGACGCCGAAGGCCGGGCCGTGCAATAGGCTTGGCGCCCCGCCCGCGTCTTGCTAAGGGGCGGCAAAGGAGCCCATCCATGACGCTGACCATCGACCGCCTTTCGCTGCTTGCAGACGGTGTTGCCCATGGCCCCGAGGGCACTGTGCATGTGGCCGTGGCGCTGCCCGGCGAAACGGTGGAAGGCTGTGTGGAGAATGGCCGCATCGCCGCACCGCGGATCGTGACCCCTTCGGCGGATCGGGTCAAACCTGCCTGCCCGCATTTCCGCAACTGTGGCGGCTGTGTGCTGCAACACGCCTCTGACGGGTTCGTGGCGCGCTGGAAGGCCGAAGTGGTCACCAACGCGCTGACGCAACGCGGCCTGACGGCGCAGGTGCGCCGGGTGGAAACCTCGCCGCCGCAGTCGCGCCGCCGGGCCACGCTGTCGGGGCGGCGGACGAAAAAGGGCACGCTGGTGGGGTTTCATGCCCGTAGCTCCGATACCGTGATCGAGATCCCCGACTGCCGCATTCTGCGCCCCGAGCTTTTGGCGCTGGTTCCCGCCTTGCACGAGGCCACCGCGCTCGGTGCCTCGCGCAAGGGGGAACTGGCCTTTGCGCTGACCCTGTCCGATACCGGGGTGGAGTTGGCGGCCCGCGGCGGCAAGGGCATCGACCCGACACTGTTTCAGGCGCTTGCCGATCTGGCGCATCGGCATGATCTGGCCCGGCTGAGCTGGGAGGGCGAGACCGTGGCCGAGCGGCGCCCGGCAATGCAGGTTTTTGGTGCGGCACGGGTGGCGCCGCCGCCCGGAGCCTTTCTGCAGGCCACCGCCGCGGGCGAAGCGGCGTTGCAGGCCTTTGTCGGTGCGGCCATCGGCCCGGCCAGCCGGGTGGCCGATCTTTTCGCCGGCTGCGGCACATTTGCGCTGCCGCTGGCGGCTTTGGCCGAGGTTCATGCCGT
Organism: uncultured Rhodobacter sp.; assembly: GCA_964590825.1. Lineage (GTDB taxonomy): Bacteria > Pseudomonadota > Alphaproteobacteria > Rhodobacterales > Rhodobacteraceae > Rhodobacter. The sequence goes on from CAZPWV010000007.1 coordinate 11,538, forward strand.
CGAGGGCGAGGCTGCCATGCTGGAGGCGCTCGACCGGGGCTGGCGTGCCGCATCGGGGCTGAAGCGGGTCACCCACGAGACCCGCGATCTGTTCCGCCGGCCGCTGTTGCCCGATGAAATCGACCGGTTCGATGCGGTGGTGATCGACCCGCCCCGCGCCGGTGCCGAGGCGCAGGTGGCCGAAATCGCCGCCTCGGGGCTGAAACGTCTTGTCTATGTGTCGTGCAACCCCGTCACTTTCGCCCGCGATGCCCAGCGCCTGACCGAGGCCGGATTTGCGCTTGAGGATCTGATCGTGGTCGATCAGTTCCGCTGGTCGGCGCATATCGAGCTTGCGGCGCAGTTTGGCCGCCGCCAGGGGCTTCGCGGCGCGGTTTCGATCTGCTAGATTGGCGCAAAAGAAACGGGACACAGGCACATCATGCATCGGCGTTCGCTATTACTGGGGCTTTCGAGCCTGACCCTTGTTGCGGCCTGCGGCGGCGATTCGCAAAAGTTTCGCCGCTATTCCGGGCCAACGATCACGCAGATCCAGGTCTTCAAGGCAAAGCGGCGGATGTATCTGTTTTCCGGCAACAAGATGGTCAAGCGCTACAAGATCGCGCTGGGGGGCAACCCGGTTGGACGGAAGCGGTTCGAGGGTGACGGCAAGACCCCGGAGGGGCTGTATTTCATTGATCGCCGCAATCCGAACTCGGCCTATCACCTCTCGCTGGGCATTTCCTACCCCAATGCCGAAGACCGCGCCTTTGCCGAGGCGCAGGGCCGCAAGCCGGGTGGCGAGATTTTCATTCATGGCCGTGCCGGGCAGAACAAGGGCCGCGGCCGCGACTGGACGGCCGGCTGCATCGCGGTGAAAGACGCCGAGATCGAGGAGATCTATGCGATGATCGCCAACGGCACCCCGATTTTCATCTTTCCCTGACCGGCGGGGTTACTGCCCCGTCACCATCGTCCACCAGATCTTGCCCGACGGCTCCTGATACCAGCCAAAGCCCATCTGCGTGGCGGCCGGGTTCAAGATCACGTCACGCGTATCGGCAAGGCCCATCCAGGCCGAGAGCGTCTCGGTTTCGGTCTCATAGGTTTCCGAGATATTCTCGCCGATCACCTTGCCGACAAAACCGGCCCTCATGCCGCGTTCCAGCGGCGAAGACCCGTCCGAGCCCCAATGCCAGGGGCGGTTTTGCGATGCCATATCCCGCGAGTGGCCTTCGGCGGCAGCGGTCAGCGACGGGTTCAACGCCACCGCCGTCGTGCCCCTTGCGGCCCGCAGCGTATTGACCGCCTCCAGCACGCGGGAGGGAATTTCCTGCGCATCGCCGCGCGAAATCTTGTAAAGCTTCGGCAGCGGCTTGCCATCGGGGCCAAGCGCAGCCTGATCGGTTGCGCAGGCGCCAAGCGCAAAGGCCGAAACGAGCAGCAGGGCTTTGAAGAGGTTCATTGCACTTGTCCCAAAGGATTTTGCCGCGAGCCTTACACCGCCCGGCGTAGCGGCGCAAACCCACAGTTGCGTGAAACGAGAC
>CAZPWV010000007.1:13073-13361 GCA_964590825.1 uncultured Rhodobacter sp.
GACGTCGGTTTGATTTGCACCTGCGGCAAAGCCGCAATATGGACACAGGCTGAATCGGTTCTTCCTCCCCGAATGGAGACTTCACATGTCGGATGCGCGCAAGATGCTCGACCGTCGCTCTTTCCTCGGCACGGCTGCGCTGGCCGGGGCCTCGCTTGCCGCCCCCGCCGTCTTTGCCCAGACCCCCGATGCCGGGCTGGTGGTGCATGAGGAAACCGCCAATACCAACATGCGCCGCAATATTTCGAGCTTCCGCGAGCTGGACTGGCGGCCCTATTTCTCGAATAC
>CAZPWV010000007.1:13371-13773 GCA_964590825.1 uncultured Rhodobacter sp.
GCGCTGCATTACTGGTCCGAGGATCAGTCGATCTACAAGCTTTACCCCACTTCGGTGCCGGTCTCCGAAGACCTGACCCGGCGCGGCCGCACCGAAGTGATCCGCAAGGTCGAGGGGCCGACCTGGTCGCCCACCCCGGCAATGAAAAGCCGCAACCCCGATTGGCCCGATTTCGTTCCCGCCGGGCCGGATAACCCTCTGGGCACCCATGCGCTGTATCTGAGCTGGCAATATTACCGCATCCACGGCACGCATGACACGCGCAAGATCGGCCGCAAATCCTCGAACGGCTGCATTGGTCTGTTCAACCAGCACATTGCCGAGCTGTTCGGTCTGGCCAAAGTCGGCACGCAGGTTGTGCTGATCTGAGAGCGGCACCATTGACGAACAAAGGGGGCCAGA
>CAZPWV010000007.1:13783-22480 GCA_964590825.1 uncultured Rhodobacter sp.
TTTGTTTTGCAGCACGGTCGTTTCAGGCCAGCCAGCCGGCAAGATTCTCGCCAACCACCTCCATCAGCGCGACGATATGGGCATCGTCGTCGTTCAGGCAGGGAATATAGGTGAAGCTTTCGCCGCCGGCATGCTCGAAGGCCTCGCGGATCTCGCCGTTGATTTCTTCCAGCGTCTCGATGCAATCGGCGCTGAAGGCGGGCGAGATGATGGCGATGTTGCGCTTGCCCGCCCGCGCCAGTTCGGCCACATGCTCAACGGTGTAGGGTTTGAGCCATTCCTCGCGGCCAAAGACCGACTGGAAGGTAGTGTCGATGGCGCCTTTTTCCCAGCCCAGCCGTTCCCGCAAAAGCCGCGACGTTTTCTGGCACTGGCAATGGTAGGGGTCGCCCTCCATCAGGTAGCGCTTCGGCATTCCGTGATACGAGGCCACCAGCACATCGGGCTTCACCGCAAGCCCGGCATAGACCCGCTCCACCGATTGCGCCAATGCCTCGACATAGCTGGGCCGATCGAAATATTCGGGCGCAACACGGGCGGCGGGCTGGCGTTTTTGCTTCATCAGGGCGCGGAAGAACTGGTCGTTTGCGGTGGCCGAGGTGGCGCCTGCATATTGCGGGTAAAGCGGCAGGAACAGAATGCGCTCGCAGCCCTGCTGCACCATCTTTTCCACCACGCTCTCGGTCGAGGGGTTGCCGTAGCGCATACAGAAATCCACCACCACCTCGGCCCCGTAGCGGGCGGCAACGGCGGCCCGCAGCTTGGCCACCTGCTGTTTGGTAATGGTCATCAGCGGGCTTTCATTGGCCGCGTTGTTCCAGATGCTTTTGTAATTTCTGCCCGAAGTGAAGGGCCGCTTGGACAGAATGACAAGCTGCAACAGCGGCTGCCATTTCCAGGCCGGATAGTCGATCACCCGACGGTCGGAAAGAAACTCGTTCAGGTAGCGGCGCATCGACCAGTAGTCTGTGGCATCGGGGGTGCCAAGATTGGCCAGCAAGAGGCCAATCTTGCGCGGCGCAACCGGCGGATGATCGGCGGGGGCATGGGCAAGGCGGGAAGTGTCGGTCATCTGGCTTTGTCCTTTTTGGCTCGCCCCGAGGTATCGCGTTTTTCGGGCAGGTCAATAGATGCTTGGCGGCAAAGGGCGCAGAACGGGGCCTATTGCGGAGCCGCTTCGCCGGCGGGCTGTTCCGTCGTGCCCAGCGCATCGGCCAGCGAGCAGCTTGCCGATCCGGGGCGCAGCGGCTTTTGCTGGCTTTCATGCGGCTTCCATCCGGTCAGCCAGACCATGTCGAAACTGGCGTTCACACGGCCATCGGGCGCGGAGAAATGGGCGCTGTAGCGGCGCATCGCCTCGGCCATCACCCTCCGCGACGTAAAGCTGCGCTTGCGGTTCACCAGCGCATTGGTCTCGCCCATCGCCCGCAGATCGGCCAGCAGCCGCAGCGGATCGGCATAGCTGACCCTGCGCAGGACGCTGTCGGCGACCGGCAGGGCGAGGCCTGCACGCTGCAGCAGGCCACCAAGCTCGCGGATCTCGCCCATTGGCAGCACGCGGGGCGAAAGCCCGCCTGTCACCGCCACCTCGGCCTCGGCCAAGGCGACACGCAACTCGCTCAGCGTCTGGCCACCGAAAAGCACCGCGATGAACAGCCCGTCGGGGCGCAGGGCACGGGCAGCCTGAACGATCTGCCCCACCGGGTCTTCGGCCCAGTGCAGGCACATCGCATGAACCACAAGGTCATGCGCCTCGGGGGCAAGATCCAGCAGGTCTTCGTCCTCGACCTGCTTTGCACCGGGCAGCACCGAAAGCCACGGCGCAAAAAAATTCGTCACCAGAGCGGGTGCCGTAAACCTTCTGTTAACCTCGTTGAGCCTTTCCTCGAGTTCGATGACGGCGTCTTCGTGCAAAAACAGCGCGGGGCCCGCCGCCTCGGCACGGGCTCGGTTTCGGATCAGGGCTTGGCGGTCGGTCAGACGGGGGGATGAGGTCATGGTGGGGCTGGACCTTAAGGCGGTTCGCGGGCGGATGCTAGAAGGCATCCGCATCTCGGGGGCCGGGGTCTTGCACACGATCTTTCCGCCACGCTGCATTGCCTGCGGCGAGGCGGTCGGCAGCGATTTCGGCCTGTGTGCAAGCTGCTGGCGCGAGACGCGGTTCATCACCGGGCTGAGTTGCGCCTGTTGCGGCACCCCGTTACCCGGCGAAGACGAGGGTCCGGTGCTGTGCGACGAATGCCTGGCCACGCCCCGGCCCTGGGTGCAGGGGCGGGCCGCCATTGTCTATTCGGGGACCGGGCGGCAACTGGTGCTGGCATTCAAACATGCCGACCGGCTGGACCTTGCCCGGCCACTCGGGGCCTGGCTGCACCGGGCAGCGACGCCAGTTCTAGAACCGGACATGGTGGTGGCGCCGGTGCCGCTGCACCGGCTTCGGCTGATCCGGCGGCGCTACAACCAGTCGGCCATGCTGGCCCGCGAACTGGCCCGGATGGCGGGGCTGCGCTGTATTCCCGACCTGTTTCATCGGCTTCGCGCCACCCCCAGCCAGGAGGGGCTGAGCCGCGAGGAACGGATCCGCAACCTGCAAGGCGCCATTGCGGTAACCGCAAGACATGGTGACACGATTCAGGGACGGCACCTGCTGCTGGTCGATGACGTGCTGACCTCGGGGGCGACGCTGATCGCGGTTGCCGAAGCCGCCCTAGCGGCCGGCGCGGCAAAGGTTTCGGTTGCGGCTCTTGCGCGCGTTGCGAAGGATGTGTGAACCTCTTACTCTGCCCGGCAGCAAGAGGACCAAAATGAAACGCGTTGAAATCTATACCACCCGCAGCTGCCCCTATTGCATCGCCGCCAAGGCCTTGCTGAGCCGCAAGGGTGTGGCCTTTGAAGAAACCGACGTGGGCGCCAACCCTGGCCTGCGCAGCGAAATGATGACCCGTGCCAATGGCCGCCACACCGTGCCGCAGATCTTCATCGGCGGGGTGCATGTGGGCGGATGCGACGACATTCACGCATTGGATGCCGCCGGCCGGCTTGATGCGATGCTGGCGGGGTGATGCGCGCCGCTCTCGTGCAGCTTTCGGTATCCGATGATCCGGTGCAGAACCTGCCGGTAACGCTTGGCTTCCTCCGCGAGGCGGCAGCGCTTGGGGCCGAGTTCGTGCTGACGCCCGAATGCACCAATCTGCTCTCGTCCGACCGGGCGCATCAGCGGGCCGTTCTGTGCCACGAGCAAGACGACCCGACACTGGCCGCGCTTCGGGCCGAGGCGCGGGATCTGGGCCTCTGGCTGCTGATCGGATCTTTGTGTCTGAAAACCGACGATCCCGATGGCCGCTTTGCCAACCGCTCGTTCCTGATCGATCCGCAGGGGCAGGTGGTGGCGCGGTATGACAAGATCCACATGTTCGATGTCGATGTCTCGGCAACCGAGCGGTACCGGGAATCGGAGGCCTTTCGCCCCGGACGCCAGGCGGTTCTGGCCAATGCCGGTGCGGCAAGGCTTGGCATGGCGATCTGCTACGATCTGCGCTTTGCGCATCTGTTCCGGCGGCTGGCGCAGGCGGGGGCGCAAATTCTTGCCCTGCCCGCCGCTTTCAACGACACCACCGGTGCGGCGCATTGGGAAAGCCTGATCCGCGCCCGTGCCATTGAAAATACCTGCTTCGTGCTGGCACCGGCGCAATGCGGAACCCATGCGGCGCATGGGGGCAAGCCACGCCGCACCCATGGCCACAGCCTTGCGGTTTCCCCCTGGGGCGAGATTCTGGCCGATGGAGGCGATGCACCCGGCGTGGTTGTCGTGGAGATCGATCTTGACCGGGTGGCCGAGGCCCGTGCCCGTGTGCCCTCGCTCACCCATGACCGGAGCTTTGACGGACCATGAACGACGGATCGGACCCTTTGGCCGCCGCGCTTTTTGCCGAGGTTTTCATGGCCGATCAACTGGCCCGCAACGTGGTCAGCCGCGCCCTGCCCAAGGGCATGGAGATTTCGCATTTTTCGGTGCTGAACCATCTGGCGCATCTGGCCGAGGAACGCACCCCCGCGCAACTGGCCGCCACGTTTCATGTGACCCGCGGCGCGATGACCAATACCCTGTCAAAGCTGGTCTGGGCCGGGCATGTCCACATCCGGCCCGACTGGGATGACGCAAGGCGGAAATTCGTGGCCATCTCGCCGGCCGGGCGGCAGGCCCGCGATGCGGCCTTGGCCGCCTTCATGCCGGTGATTGCCGATATCGTCCGCGCGATTGGCGCCGACAAGGTGCGGCTGGCACTGCCCGTGTTGCGCGAATTGCGGGCGCGGCTCGAGGAAAGCTGAAGCGAAAAGACCCCGCCGAAGGATCGGCGGGGCAAGGCTGTGCCACGGGCGTCTTGCCCTTGGCACTGGCGGTAACCATTTGATGTATCAGTTCATTTCGGCGCGAATCTGCTGGCGCAGCAGATCGATGGGAACCATCTTCCCCTCGCGTTTGAAGTGCCAGTAGGTCCAGCCGTTGCAGCTTGGCGCCCCTTCCAGATGGGCGCCCACCTGATGGATCGAGCCTTTCACGTCATTGCCGATCAGCGTGCCATCGGCGCGGACCTTGGCCTTGAAGCGGTTGCCGATCGAAAACAGCTCTTCGCCGGGGCGCAACATGCCGCGTTCGACAAGCTGGCCAAAGGGCACCCGCGGCTCGGCGCGTTTGCTGCCGGTGATTTCCAGCGCTTCCTTGTCGAATTTGCGCACCCGGTCGATGCGCTTTTGCGCCACCGTGCGATAGGCCGCTTCGCGTTCGATACCGATGAATTCGCGGCCCAGCATTTTTGCCACCGCGCCGGTGGTGCCAGTGCCGAAGAACGGGTCAAGCACCACGTCGCCGGGGTTGGTCGTGCCCAGAATGACCCGGTGCAAAAGGCTTTCGGGCTTTTGCGTCGGATGCGCCTTGTCGCCGGCATCGTCTTTCAGCCGCTCGCCCCCGGTGCAGATCGGCAGCACCCAGTCGGAGCGCATCTGCACCCCCTCGTTGAGCGCCTTCAGCGCCTCGTAGTTGAAGGTGTATTTCGCCGCTTCGGACTTGCTGGCCCAGATCAGCGTTTCATGCGCATTGGTCAGCCGCTTGCCGCGGAAGTTGGGCATCGGGTTCGACTTGCGCCAGACCACGTCATTCAGAATCCAGTAACCCTGATTTTGCAGCTCGGCGCCAAGGCGAAAGACGTTGTGATACGAACCGATCACCCAGATCGCGCCATTGGGCTTGAGCAGCCGCCGCGCCGCGGCCAGCCATTCGCGGGTAAAGCGGTCGTAGTGCTCGAAGGAGCCGAACTGGTCCCAGGCATCATCCACCGCATCGACCAGCGAATTGTCGGGCCGGTGCAGGTCGCCGCGAAGCTGGAGGTTATAGGGCGGGTCGGCGAAGATCAGATCGACGCTTGCCTCGGGCAGGCCGTTCATCACCTCGATGCAGTCACCTGCAATGATCTGGTTGAGCGGAAGCGCCGCCGGGGCTTTCCGCGTCTCGGTTTTGGTCATCTCTGCCTCGTTCTGCCCGTCTGGGGTTACCCCTTGGGTCGCCAGCTTGTGCCGGTCTATGCGCTGCAGGATGAGTCAAAGCTGATTCGCCGTCAAATTCTTTTTTGAATCAACGGTTTACAGAAATGTCTTGGCACAAGATATTGTGCACGGGCCGGAACGAACGCCTATGAACGGGGGTCACCCCCAAATCTTGCAGCGCCTGCAGGTGGTCTTTTGTCGGGTAACCGGCGTTTCGCTCCCAGCCATAGCCGGGGTATTGTTGCGCCAAATCCACCATCAGCGCATCGCGGGACTGTTTCGCCAGGATCGACGCAGCCGCGATGGAGACCGAACGGGCATCGCCCTTCACCACGGCTTCGGCGCTGAGCAGCAGCGCCCTGGGCAGGCGGTTTCCGTCGATCAGCACATGATCGGGTGGGGTTTTCAGCCCGGCAATGGCGCGGCACATCGCCAGATGGCTGGCTTGCAGGATGTTCAGCCTGTCGATTTCCTCGACGCTGGCATGGGCCACGCAGAAATCGGCGGCGGCGGTGATTGCAGCCACCAGTTCGCCGCGGCGGCGGACGCTCAGCTTCTTGCTGTCGTCCAGCCCCTCCGGGATGCAGGCCGGGTTCAGCACCACGGCGGCGGCGGTGACCGGGCCACAAAGCGGCCCCCGACCGACCTCATCGACCCCGGCAATGCGGACAAACCCCCGTGACAGGGCCGCCAGCTCAAAACTGAAATCGGGTTTGGTGCTCATGGCCCTGCTGTGCCGTGCCGCCCGGAGCAGCGCAACAAAAAAGCTCGAGGAACGCAAAAGGGGGGGATCGCTCCCCCCCTGCCGCCGCTCCCCTTTGCGGGTCTGCCCGATCAGCGGCGGCCGATGCGATAGCCTTCGTCCTCCAGGCAGTTGCGGCCATAAACCGTTTCGCGCCGGCCATGATCGGTTATCAGTTCAAAGGCGCAGGAACGCGGCAAACGGCCCCGCCCGACAACCTCGGTGGCGCAGCGCCCCGAAACCACCTCGCGGCGGCCGTCATGGGTGCGCACCGCAATCAGGCAGGAGGCAGGCACCGTCAGGCGGCGGTCATCGCGGCGGCCATCGCGGCGGCCATCCCAACGGTCGTCACGAATGTCGAAGCCGGGCGAGCGCGGCGCAGGCGCGACGCGGCGGGTGGAGCTGCCCTTGTCCAGTTCGTTGAGGATGAGTGCGGTGGCCCCAAGTCCGAGAATCCAGCCCAGTGCCTTTTCGCCATCGTCGCTGAGCGCGGCGGCCGGGGTGGCGGTAAAGCTGCCAAGCACAAGTGCAAGCGCAGTGGTGGCGGCGGTGAGGCGGGTGCGGAGGCGGGTCATGGCGCGGTCCTTTCGATGTGCAACGGAATGCGGAACAGGTCCGCGGTTTCGATGCAGTCAGCCTTGCGCCGCCCCGCGCTGCCACGCAATAACAGCCCCTTGCTATCCGATAGCATCACCCGCAACCCCTTTTGGCTATTGCATAACATCGCCGTCCGGCGCAGCCTTTGCGGATGATGAAACACATGCTTCTTGCCCTTGCCCTTTTGGCCGCCGCCCCCGTGCAGGCCGAGTGCTTTGCCGATTACAAGGCCAAGCAGGACAACCCCCTGCGGCTGCATTACGGTGTTGCCGCCCTGCCAGAGAACGCCTGTTCCAAAGGCGCTGCCGGTGCCGAGCTTGCGCCGCGCCTTGCGGCTGCGGGCTGGACATTGCTGAATGTGTTGTCGGTTTTCGGCCCCGAAGGGCTCGAGCAAAGGAAGGCCAGTGCCGGTGAATTCTTCCTCCGTTACTGAGGGGCTGCGCAAAGGGTCCCGCGCGGTTGTCTGGGGCATTGCCGCCATTGCCGTGGCACTGGCGCTGACGGCGGCGCTGTTGTTCCTGTCGCTGCCCGATGCCAATGCGTTCAATGCGCGGGTCGAGCAGATCTTCGTGCAAAACGATGCGCTGACGAACCCCTCGCAACTGCGTCTGCTGGAGGTTCTGGCGCAGTCGGGCACCGCCTTTGCCGAGGTGCTTTCCTCGTTTCGGGTCATCATCTTCATCCTGCTCGTCTTTGCCACGGTGCTGATGGTGGCGGCGCTGGTGCTGCTGCTCACCATTGCCGGGCTGAACCGGCGCATGAGCGCGATTCAGCGGGCCGGTATCGAGGTGCAGAGCCTGCGCATCCTGCGGGCGGAAAACGCGGTGATGCTGAACGACATGGTCTTCAGCCTGACCCCGGCCGCGATCGAGACGCTTTCGGTTCTGGCCGAGGCGCGGATGGACGACGATTTCCTGACCGGGGCGCAGATCGAGGCGGTCATCTCGGGCCGGCCCGAGGCCGATTGCGACGAAGCGGCCGGGGCTACGCGCATCAAGCGGCTGCGCGACGCGCTGGGCAATGCGCTGGTCACCGAACTGCTGGTGCGCAACATTTCACGCAAGGGTTACACGCTTGCCGTAGCCAGAGATCGGCTGCGGGTGGACTGACTCCGTTTTCGGTTGCGCCCCGTTTTCGGTTGCGTGGGGGGGGGTGGGGCCCTATATCGCGGCTTCCTTTGCCGTTGGGGGGGCCCATGCTACCGACACCCTTTTACCTGATCGACGAAGCCCGGCTTTTGCAGAACATGCAAAAGATTGCGCTGTTGCGCGAAGCCTCGGGGGCGAAGGCGCTTCTGGCGCTGAAATGTTTCGCCACCTGGTCGGCTTTTGACATGATGCGCCCGCATATGGATGGAACCACCTCGTCCTCGCTCTTTGAGCTGCGGCTGGGGCGCGAGAAATTCGGCAAGGAAACCCATGCCTATTCGGTGGCCTGGTCGGACGGCGAGATTGACGAGGCTTGCGGCTATGCCGACAAGATCATCTTCAACTCGGTGGGCCAGCTGCGCCGGTTTGCGGCGCCATCGGCCGGCATTGCCCGTGGCCTGCGGCTGAACCCGCGGTTTTCCACCTCGGGGTTCGATCTGGCTGACCCGGCCCGGCCCTTTTCCCGTCTTGGCGAATGGGATGTGGCGAAACTTCTGGGCGTGGCCGAGCTGATTTCGGGCGTGATGATCCATTACAATTGCGAGAACCGCGATTTTGCACGGTTCGACGCCTTGCTGGCCGATGTCGAGCAACGTTATGGTGAATTGCTCAAGCAGCTTGACTGGGTCAGTTTGGTCTCTACCGCGTCCATCCTGTATACTTAAGTCG
>CAZPWV010000007.1:22490-23935 GCA_964590825.1 uncultured Rhodobacter sp.
GCCCTGTTCGACGCGCAGCTGGGCCGGATTGAACGCGAATTTGCGCCGCTGCTGGAAAAGCTTGATTGGGTCAGCCTTGGTGGCGGCATTCATTTCACCGGCGCGGGCTACCCGCTGGAGGAACTGGCGGTGCGGCTGAAGGCGTTTTCGAACCGCTTCGGCGTGCAGGTCTACCTTGAGCCGGGCGAGGCGGCGGTGACGCAATCGACCACGCTCGAGGTTTCGGTGCTGGATATTCTCGACAATGGCAAGCAACTGGCCGTGGTCGATAGCTCGATCGAGGCGCATATGCTCGATCTGCTGATCTACCGCGAGGCCGCCAAGCTTCCGCAGACGGGCGAGCATGCCTACCAGATCTGCGGCAAATCCTGCCTTGCGGGCGATATTTTCGGCGAGGCACGCTTTGGCGCGCCCCTGCAGGTGGGCGACCGAATCTCGGTGGCCGATGCCGCCGGCTACACCATGGTGAAGAAGAACTGGTTCAACGGTGTGGCGATGCCCGCCATCGCCATCCGGCGCGCCTCGGGCCAGATCGAAACGATCCGCGAATTTACCTATGAGGATTACCTCGCATCCCTGTCCTGAGGGGCTGGTCGCCCCCCTTCCCTGCCTCATGAAAGGAGCCAGAAGAAGTGAAGAAGAACGTGCTTATCATCGGTGCCGGTGGCGTCGCGCAGGTGGTTGCCCACAAATGCGCGCAGGCAAACGACATTCTGGGTGACCTGCACATCGCATCGCGCACCCGTGCAAAATGCGAGGCCATCATCGCCTCGGTGCACGAAAAGGGCGCGATGAAGGTGCAAGGCACGTTTGGGGCGCATGCGGTGGATGCGATGGACAGCGCGGCGGTGGCGGCGCTGATCCGTCAGACCGGGGCGCAGATTGTCATCAACGTGGGCTCGGCCTTCGTCAACATGACGGTGCTGGAAGCCTGCATTGCCACCGGCGCGGCCTATATGGACACCGCCATTCACGAAGATCCCACAAAAATCTGCGAAACGCCGCCCTGGTATGGCAATTACGAATGGCGCCGCCGCGAGGCCTGCAAGGCCGCCGGCATCACCGCCATTCTGGGTGTGGGGTTCGACCCCGGCGTGGTGAACGCCTATGCAAGGCTGGCCGAGGACGAGCTGCTCGACACGATCGAGAGCATCGACATTGTCGATATCAACGCCGGCAGCCATGGTCGCTACTTTGCCACCAACTTCGATCCCGAGATCAACTTCCGCGAGTTCACCTCGACCGTGTGGTCGTGGGAAGACGGCAAGTGGAAGGCCAATGCAATGTTCGAGCACAAGAAGGAATGGGATCTTCCCGTGGTGGGCAAGCGCACCGCCTACCTCACCGGCCACGACGAGCTGCATTCGATGTCGGCCAACCTGGGCGTGCCCAACATCCGTTTCTGGATGGGCTTTGGCGAGCATTACATCAATGTCTTCAACGTG
>CAZPWV010000008.1:0-2863 GCA_964590825.1 uncultured Rhodobacter sp.
AGGCCAGAAACAGGGCCGCGATGACCCCCCCCATCAGCGGCGAGATCACCCAGCTGAGCGCGATCTTGGAAATGGCGGGCCAGTTCACCGCCCCGAAACCCGCCGCCGCGATACCCGCCCCCACCACGCCGCCGACAATCGAATGCGTGGTCGAAACCGGGGCCCCCATCCAGGTGGCCACATGCAGCCACAACGCCGAAGCCAGCAGGGCCGCCATCATTGCCCAGACAAAATGCGCCGCATCGGGCACGGCATCGGGCGCAAGGATGCCGGTGGAAACGGTCTTCACCACATCGCCGCCGGCAATCAGCGCCCCCGCAGTCTCAAAGACCGCCGCAATGACCAGCGCCCCGCCCAGCGTGAGCGCATTCGCCCCCACCGCCGGGCCCATGTTGTTGGCCACATCATTGGCGCCGATGTTCAGCGCCATATAGGCGCCAATCGCCGCCGCCGCGGCCACGATGAGATAACCCGGTTGCGCCCCCATCAGGATACCGGCAACCACCCCCGCCAACACGATGAAAGCCAACGCAATTCCCGGCGCCACCAGCGGCCGCGCCACGAATTGTGTGGCATCCTCAAGCAGGCCGAAGCGCTTGAGATCCTTGTCGAGGGTTTTCCACTGGTTGACGGGCGGCGTGGTCACGGCTGTTCCCCTGAAGCGTCCCGACCGTCACAAAACCGTCAGGCAACTGTTACTTTCGGGCGCGGGGGTAGCCTGTTTGCAGCCGCAATTCAACGCCTCAATGATCGAGCGACCGCAAGAGTGCCTTGAGGTCTTTTTCGCGCACCTTGCGGGCGGCCTCCTTCGGGGCGAGCCAGAGCCTTTCGCGCCGCCCCATCTCGGGGAAGGTGTCGTCCTGCCCCGTCACATCGACCAGAAAACAGCGCACTTCGCAGCGCAGCACCAGGCCGCTCTTGCGCCGCTTGGTGTAAAAGAACCGTCCCAGCGCGTCGGGCCGGACCTGCCCGCGCACCCCGGCCTCTTCCCAGGCCTCGCGCAGCGCGGCATCGGCCAGGCTGCGCCCCCGCATCGGCCAGCCCTTGGGCACGATCAGCCGCCCGGTATCGAGTGAGGTCACCAGCAAGACCTCGGGTCCGGCGCGGCCCGGCCGACGGCACAGCGCGGCCACCTGCAAGGCGTTGGGGCGCTGCCCCAGAAGCGATTGGAAAAAGCTGCGGATGCGGTTCACGCCGGACCCTCCCGCAGGACTTCGCCCAGACCCTGCCAAGGGGATGCATCGTCCAGAAGCATCCGCGCCAAGGCCACCGCCCGTTGCGCATAGGCACGCTGGCGGGGCAGATCTCCGGCCGCCCGCGACACCACCCACCCCGCCGAGGCGAAGCCGCGCAGGGCCAGAAACAGCGGCAGCAGCGCCAGTTGGTCATCTGGCAGCGCACGGCGCCGGCGATAACCCGCCACCAGCGCCTGTGCCTGCGCCGGCAAAAGCGGGTCCCCCCAGCTTTGGACAAGCGCCGATGCCAGATCATAAAGCCGCCATCCGGGACCGCAGTCGTCAAAGTCGATCAGCCGCAGGGCAGCGCCCTCCGCCATCACATTGCCGCGCAGCACATCGGCATGGATCGGGCCGTAGTCCCTGGCCAGAGGCAGCAGGGATTGCGCCTTTTGGCCTGCCGCGCGCAGCAATATCGCCTCGTCGGCGGTGAGGGTCGGGTTTTCCCAAAACCGCCCCCAGCGCGGCGCCGCACCCAACAGCGCCACGCCATCCCAGGCGGGGCGGGCCCAGGCGGGTTGGGTGCCATCGCTGGCGCCATGCAGATCGGCGATCAGCGCCCCCAGATCGGCGGCCCGCGCCAGCACGGCACTGCCGGCAAGCGGGGCATCGGCCTGGCCCAGCGGCTCCCCCGCAATCCAGCGCAGGCAAGAGACCACCACGCCATCGACCTGCGCCAGCCATGCCCCGGACGCGGCCGGCAATGGCTCTGCCACCGCCACCCCGGCATCGGCCAACCCCGCGCACCAGGCCAGTTCGGCAGCAATTGCGGCAGGGTCGTGGTAGCCGGGGCGATGAAGGCGCATCGCCGCCCGGACCCCGGCCGAAAGAACCGTTGCAAAAACAAGGTTCTCGCTTTGCCAGACCAGTTGCAGCGGCGCCCCCTGGGACAACCAGGCCCGCTGTGCGCGGTGGGCAATCGCATAGGCCTCGGCCGCGGTCATCATAGCGGCAACTCCCGCAGGATGGCGTCGAGTTCCGCGGCCAGCATTTCGGCATTGGCACGGGAAAACACCATGGGCGGGCGCATCTTGAGGATATGTTGCCCCCGCCCGACACGGCCCAGCAAGATGCCACGGTCTTTTGCCGCCTCGACCACGCGGCCGCAAAAGGCGGTGGCGGGTTGGCCCTGCGCGGCGAATTCGATGCCGAAAAACAGCCCGAAGCCCCGCACATCGGCAATCAGCGGGTGGCGCAACTGCCGCAACAGCGCCAGCGCATGGGCGCCGACCGCTCTGGCATTCTCGACCAGCCCCTCGTCTTCGATCACATCCAGAACCGCCATTGCGGCGGCACAAGACACCGGATTGCCCGCGAAGGTGTTGAAATAGCCAAAGGCACCCCGGAAGGCCGCCATCACATCGGGACGCGCAATGACAGCGGCAACCGGGTGGCCGTTGCCCATCGGCTTGCCCAGGGTGACCACATCGGGGGCAAAGCCCAGGAAATCATGCCCCCAGAAATGACTGCCAATGCGGCCAAAGCCCGGCTGCACCTCGTCGCACAGGATCAGCCCACCGGCACGGCGCACCACCTCGACGGTGGGCGCAAGAAACCCCGGACCGATGCCGGGCGTGCCCTCGTTGGCGAAAATCGGGCACAGCATCAGGCCGGCAAAGCCGTGGCCT
>CAZPWV010000008.1:2873-9634 GCA_964590825.1 uncultured Rhodobacter sp.
CGGCGTTCAAGCCGGCAATCGCCTGCGCCACGCTTTCGGCAAAGGCCTGCGGCTGCGCCGCAAGACTGCCGCCCAGCGGCGCAAGACTATCGGGGGCGGGCACAAGGCGCACATGCGGCGGATAACCACCAATCGGCGGCCGCCGGGTAGAGAGCTGTGCCACCGCCGTGGTGTTGCCGTGATAGGTGTTGTCGGTGGCGATCAGCCCGGTGTTGCCGGTCACCGCTTGCGCCATGCGCAGCGCGACATCATTGGCCTCGGAACCGGTGCAGGTCATCAGCATCTGGCTCAGCCCATGACCGAATTTTGCAACCAGCCGCTCGCCATAAGCCAGAATACCTTCGTGCAGATAGCGGCTGTGGGTGTTCAGCACCGCCGCCTGATCCGCAATGGCCGCCACCACGCGCGGATGACAATGGCCCAGATGCGCAACATTGTTGTAAGCATCAAGATAGCGCCGCCCATCGGCATCCCAAAGCCAGACCCCGTCACCGCGAACGATATGCACGGGGCGCTCGTAGAAGGTGGGCACATTCGGCCCCAGCAGCCGTTCACGGCGGGCGATCAGATCACTCATCCTCACCCACCCTGCCCCGCATCGCCTTGACCTCGCCGCGCACGGATTTTGCCGCAAGGCGGCGGCGCTGGCTGCCCAGCGTGGGTTTGGTGGCCACCCGCCGCTTTGGTGCCACCAGCGCCGCGCGGATCATCTCGGCCAGCCGCTCCCGTGCCATCTCGCGGTTGCGCAACTGGCTGCGGGTTTCCTCGGCACGAATGACAATGGCGCCATCGAGGGTCCATTTCCGCCCCGCCAGCCGCTTCAGCCGCGCCTTGACGGCGGGGCTCAGATGCGGGCTGCGGGCGGCCTCGAAACGCAGTTCGACCGCCGTCGAGACCTTGTTGACGTTTTGCCCCCCCGGCCCCTGCGAGCGGGTGAAGCTTTCGGAAAGCTCCCAATCGGCAAGCGCCAGAGTGTCATTGATCCACAGCATGGGCGAAACCTAACGCGACGGGCGGGAAACGAAAGCCCCTTTCGCCCATCCCCCGCCAGCGAAAGGCAAAACCCTGCCTCAGCCGCGCAGCCGCACCCCGTCATGGCCAAGGATCCGCACCGGCAGCAACCGGCCCTCGGGCATGTCTTCGGCAAAGCTCACCTCGGTGAAGAACTCGGTGCGGCCAAGGCGCGGCCCCTCGGTCAGCACCATGCGCTCCTGCCCCTGCTCGGCCAGCAGGTGCCGCAGCAGGGCCTCCTGGCCGCGGGCACGCAGCCGCGATGCCCGTTCCTTGATGGCCGGGCCGGGCACGCGCGGCATTCGCGCCGCCGGCGTGCCCTTGCGGGCCGAGAACGGAAACACATGCAGGAAGGTCAGGCCGCAATCATCGATCAGGCGCAGCGAGTTTTCAAACATCGCCTCGGTTTCGGTCGGAAACCCTGCGATGATATCGGCGCCAAAGACAATGCCGGGCCGCAGCCGCCGGGCCTCTTCGCAAAAGCGGATCGCATCGTCACGCAGGTGCCGCCGCTTCATCCGCTTGAGGATCAGATCATCGCCCGCCTGCAGGCTCAGGTGCAGATGCGGCATCAGACGTGGCTCGCTGGCAATCGCCTCCATCAAGGCCGGATCGGCCTCGATACTGTCGATCGAGGAGATCCGCAGCCGCGCCAGATCGGGAACCAGCCGCAGGATGCGCAGGACCAGATCGCCCAGACGGGGCGCGGCGGGCAGGTCAGCCCCCCAGGAGGTCAGATCGACCCCGGTCAGCACCACTTCGGCAAAGCCCTTGCCCACCAGGCGCTTGATCTGTTCGACCACACCCCCCGCCGGAACCGAGCGCGAATTGCCCCGCCCAAAGGGAATGATGCAGAAGGTGCAGCGGTGGTCGCAGCCGTTTTGCACCTGCACATAGGCGCGGTGGCGGCCAAAACCGTCAATCAGATGCCCCGCCGTTTCCCGCACCGACATGATGTCATCGACCATCACCTTTTCAGTGCTGCCAATGAAATCCGGCCCGCCGGGGGCCAGCGCGGCCCAGGTTTCCGGCTGCATCTTTTCGTGGTTTCCCACCACCCGGCTGACCTCGGGCATTTCGGCAAAGGTCTCGGGTTCGGTCTGCGCGGCACAGCCGGTGACGATGATTGCCGCACCGGGGTTTTCGCGAGCCAGACGGCGGATCTCCTGCTTGGCCTTGCGCACGGCCTCGGCGGTGACGGCGCAGGTGTTCACCACCACCGCCCCGTCCAGCCCCGCTGCGGCGGCCAGTTCCTTCATCGCCTCCGTCTCATAGGCGTTGAGACGGCAGCCCAGCGTGGCAAAAACCGGCGACTTCATAGGCTGGCCAGAAAGGCGGGAGAAAGCACCCCCTCGAACACCAGCGCGGTGGGGCCGGTCATCCAGACGCCATCATCGCGCCAGTCGATTTCCAGCCGCCCGCCATCGACATCGACACTCACCTTCCGGCCTGTCAGCCCCTTCAGATGCGCCGCCACCGCGGTGGCACAGGTGCCCGAGCCGCAGGCCAGCGTGATGCCGGCGCCGCGTTCCCAGACCCGCATCCGCAGGTGATCGGGGCCGACAAGCGAGGCAAATTCGACATTGGTGCGCTCGGGGAAAAGCGGATCACGCTCGATGCGCGGCCCCAGCCCGGCAACATCCACCGCCTCGGCATCGGCAACGAAATGAATGCAATGCGGATTGCCCATGCTCACCGCCATCGGCGCCCCCGGCAGCGGCAGGGCCATCGGGTCGCCCGCAACCGGAATCCGGGGCGCCTCCAGAATCGGCGCCCCCATGTTGACCGACACCTGCCCGTCGGCGCGGCGCAGCGCGGCAAGGCGCCCCCGCTCGGTGGTCAGCGTCAGCGAATCCTTGCCCAGTTGCGCCATCATCCAGGCACTGACGCAGCGCGTGGCATTGCCGCAAGCGCCCGCCTTCGAACCATCGGAATTCCAGAATTCCAGCGTGAAGTCCGCGTCTTGCGAAGGCAGGATCACCGCAAGCTGGTCAAAACCCACGCCCCGGTGACGGTCGCCAAGCGCACGAGCCAGACCCGGTGTCACCGGGTCTTTGCCGGTCCGGGCGTCGATCACGACAAAATCATTGCCCAGTCCGTGCATCTTGAGAAAGCGAAGACCGGCGGGGGGGGCGGCTTTGGTGTTCATGCGCGGCGATATACGCCCCGGCACAGGTTTTTTCCAGTGCCGCCATTTTTTCGCGCTTTGGCCCTTGACCCCCCCGGTCTGGGTTTGTAGAGACGCGGCCTGTGATGGGCCGTTAGCTCAGTTGGTAGAGCAACTGACTCTTAATCAGTGGGTCGCAGGTTCGAATCCTGCACGGCTCACCATCACCCTCCCCCGATCATGAAATCTGCCGCCAAGGCACTCCATGGCGGGGCTGGACTTTTTCCTTGGCCGCCCCATCTGCCCCTGGGCGTTTGCACGCGCAAACCACGATCTGGCAACGATGGATACCGCCAATGGACAGCCGCTATCGCAAGACCCCCGAAGCCCTCGCGGCCCTCACCGCCGAGCAGTTCCGCGTCACCCAGGAAAACGGCACGGAAAGGGCCTTTTCCGGGGCCTATTGGCAAACCACGGCGCCGGGGCTTTACGTTGATGTCGTCAGCGGAGAGCCGCTGTTTTCCTCGCGCGAGAAATTCGACAGCGGCTGTGGCTGGCCGTCGTTTACCCGCCCCATCGCGCCGCAGCAGATCGCCGAGCGTGACGATCTCAGCCATGGCATGATCCGCGCCGAGGTGCGCTCGGCGCTGGGCGACAGCCATTTGGGTCATGTCTTCCCCGATGGGCCGCGCGACCGGGGCGGCTTGCGCTATTGCATCAACTCGGCCAGCCTGCGCTTTGTTCCAAAGGCGCAGATGCAGGCCGAGGGTTATGGCGCCTATCTGCCGATGATCGGAGATGACGAATGAATGAAACAGCACTTTTGGCGGGCGGTTGCTTCTGGGGGATGCAGGATCTGATCCGCAAACTGCCCGGAGTGGTGCAGACGCGCGTGGGCTATACCGGCGGCGAGGTGGAACATGCCACCTATCGCAACCACGGCAACCATGCCGAAGCCATCGAGATCGTCTTTGACCCGGCGCAGGTGTCCTATCGCCGGCTGCTGGAATTCTTCTTTCAGATCCACGACCCCACCACGCCCAACCGGCAGGGCAACGACCTTGGCGCTTCCTATCGCTCGGCGATCTATTACCACGAT
Organism: uncultured Rhodobacter sp.; assembly: GCA_964590825.1. Taxonomy (GTDB): domain Bacteria; phylum Pseudomonadota; class Alphaproteobacteria; order Rhodobacterales; family Rhodobacteraceae; genus Rhodobacter. The sequence continues at coordinate 7,091 of CAZPWV010000008.1, forward strand.
GCCGCGCAACGCCAGACCGCGCAGGAGACCATTGCCGATGTCGATGCCTCGGGCCTCTGGCCGGGCAAGGTGGTGACCGAACTGGCCCCGGCCGGAGCCTTCTGGCAAGCCGAGCCGGAACATCAGGATTATCTCGAGCGGCACCCCGATGGCTACAGTTGCCACCGCCCTCGCCCGGAGTGGGTCTTGCCAAAGCGGTCTGGCTGAGGCGCCAAGGCGCAACGGGGCGCGGAGGTGCGAGCGCTAGTAATAGCTGCGCACCAATGCGCCCGAAACCAGCACCCAGCCGTTCGCCACCACGAAGAACGCCAGTTTGAACGGCAGTGCCACCACCGCGGGCGGCACCATCATCATGCCCATCGACATCAGGATCGCCGAAACGACCAGGTCGATAATCAGGAAGGGCAGGAAGACAAGAAAGCCGATCTCGAAGGCGCGGGTGATTTCGGACAGCATGAACGATGGCACCAGCATGGACAGCGGCGCCTCGATCGCTGTGCCGCCATAGGCCACACCGTCGCGCAGGCTGGCCAGTTCGACAAAGGTTTCGGGGTTGGTGCGCCCCGCCATGAAGGCCCGAAACGGCTCCACCCCGCGCTCGAACGCGGTGGCCATGTCGATGCTTCCCGCCAGCAGCGGCTCGATTCCATTGGCATAGCTCGCCATGAAGGTGGGCTCCATGATGAACCAGGTCAGAAACAGCGACAGGCTGACGATCAGCATGTTCGGGGGCGATTGTTGCAGCCCCATTGCCTGGCGCAGGATCGACAAGACCGTCACGATGAAGGGAAAGCAGGTCACCATGATCGCAAGGCCCGGAGCAAGGCTGAGCAGCGTGATCCCCGCGACCAGCAACATCGAACTGCTGGTAAGGCTGCCCTCACCGCCCAGATCGAGCGTGATCTCCTGCGCGGCAACGGGGCCGGCGCAGAACATTAACGTTAATACCAGCAGCAAACGCAGCATTGTCACAGCCCGTTTTGCAGATCGACCACCTCGGTCAGGCGCACCGCCAGTTGCCCGTTCGATTCGCCTTCCATCTCGGTCAACTCGCCGCGGGCGATCAGCTTGTCGCCCACATAAAGCTCGACCGGATCCTCCACCCGCCGATCCAGCGGCAGGATCGAATCGCGCTTCATCCGCAAAAGATCCCGCACCAAGGGCCGTGCCTTACCCACGGAAATGGTAATCTCGATCGGCACTTGCGAGAAGGGGTTGGCGGTCTGTGCCTCGTGGCGCGACATGTCATCCATGAGCAGGCTCCTGCTGGTTGGCGCTGAAATAGGTGTGAATCGCTTCGGTAATCAGCCGGATCACCGCATCAAGATCGACGCGCGTCTCGGTCTCGGCGAATTTGAGATAGACCTGCCCCTCGCCCAGCGACGGCTCGGCCACAAAGACCAGCGGCAAGGCCGATTGCCCGGCCATCACCTCCTCGATCATCGGCAGGTTTAATGATACGGCGACCACCGAGATCGGCACCGAAGTCATCGCCTCGGCCAGTGGCAAGAGTTGCTCGGACACCATCTGTGCAAGGCTTTGTCGCGCCATCGCCGGCAGCAGCTTGGACGCAATCTCCAGCAACAGCGGCTTCAGCGCCGCCAATACATGCTGACGCGCCTCGTGATAGGAAAAGGCCAGTTCCTGCAGATTCTGCCCGATGTCCGAGCGCAGGCGCAGCCCCTCGGCCTCCTGCGCGGCGATGGCATCATCCCAGCCGGCAGCATAGCCCTTTTCAAAGGCGGCAAGGCGCTCCTCCTCGAACTCGCCCCGGTCCAGCGCGAAAGGCTCGGGCCTTGCGGCCGGTTCGGCCTCGAACGACTCCAGATGGATCCGGCTTTTCATCATGCCCGCTCCTCGGCCTCATCCATCCAGTTGCGCAAGATCTCGACGGTTTCCGACTGCCGTTCCTCGATCAGACGCCGCAGCCGCTTGACCGGGTCGCCGTCATCAGAGGGCCCGAAGCCGCTGCCCATCGCCATCGGCATCTGCATGTCGCCCATGTCGAAATCCGAAACCACCGCCATGTTGCCCATCGGCAGGTCGCCATCGGCGATTTCCCCGGTCAGCGCGGTTCCCGGACCGGCGTCGCGGGTCAGCGGCGGCGACGGAAGTTCGGCAAAATTGCCGCTTGCCCGCTGCGACAGAATCGGGCGCATCACGAACAGGCCCAAAACCAATGCCACCACGGCCAGAACCGCGATTTTAATCAATTGCATCACATCCAGCGGGGCCGAGGCGAAAAAGCCCGCGCTCGCCTCGGTTCCGGCCTCGACCACCGGCTCGAACGCCATCGAGCGAAGGGTAATCACATCGCCCCGCGCTTCGTCGAACCCCACCGCCGAGGCGACAAGTTCCTTCAGCGCAGCCAGTTCGTCGTCAGAGCGCGGCACAACCGTAGTCAGGCCATTGGCATCGGTGCCCTCGACCCCGTCAACCAGAACCGCGACGGTCACGCGCTTGATATCGCCAGGGCTGCGCAGCACCTCGCGCGTGGTTTCCGAAACTTCGAAATTCGTCCGCTCGCGGGTTTCCGAAGACTGG
>CAZPWV010000008.1:9644-17711 GCA_964590825.1 uncultured Rhodobacter sp.
CCCATCGCCCTCCGGCAGATTTGAGGCCACGGTCACAGCCCCCGGTTTGGTATCGTCGGACTTGTTCGAACGCTCCTCGGTATCGGTGGAAATCGCCACCCGGCTCTCGGGCTCGATCCGCCGCTCGGTAATTGCTTCGCGCTCGGTGACGGTCTGCACTGCAACCTCGACCACCGCATTGCCATAACCGACACGCGCTTCGAGCAGCCGCTCGACATTCTTGCGCATGGCTTCGGCGCGGTCGCTTGCGGCGGGGCCGGTTGCATCATCGCCGGTGGCGATCAGCCCCGCCGCGCTGTCGATGATCGAAACATCCTCGGGAGACATCCCCTCGACGGCAGAGGAAACGAGAAACTTCAATGCCTTGGCATGGGTTGGCGAAAGTCCGCCCGAGGCCGTGACCACGGTAACCGAGGCCGTTTGATGATTGTCCTTGCGGAAGGATTGCGCCGAGGGTGCGGAAATATGCACCCGCGCCGAGCGAATCATCGGATTGGACACGATCGTTCGCGCCAGTTCACCCTCTTTCGCGCGCCAATAAGCGGCGTCGAACATCTGCGAGGTGGTGCCAAAGCCCGACAGCGAATCGAGCAGTTCGTAGCCCGCGCCCCCGGTGGCCGGCAACCCTTCGCCCGCCAGCGACATCCGCAGTTCGTCGCGCCGCGCCGCCTCCACATAAATCGAATCACCACGCACCTCATAGGGCACGTTGCGCTGTTCGAGCGCGGTAATCACCTCGCCCGAACGCGTGCCTTCGAGCCCCGCATAAAGCAGTGCCAGATCCTGTCGCGAGGCAAAGCTCGATATCGCCATGACGGCTGCGAACATGAGAAAAGTCGCCCCGGCCACCACCACGCGGCGCCGCGTATCCAATGCCTGCCATACGGCCAATAGCTGCTGCAAGACGCACCTCCAGTGAGCGGGCTTCTGCCCCGTCGTCTTTCGCATCTTTCGCCGATCGCCCTTAACAATCGGTTAGTGGGTCCGGGTCTATAGCTTGGTGGAACGAAGAAATCGGGGACCACCATGGCCACACCGGAAGCCGAAGGCGAAGAAACGCCAAAGAAGAAATCGAAACTGCCGCTCATCATCGGGCTGGTGCTGATGCTCGTGCTGGGCGGCGGGGCATTTTACGCCCTCTATTCGGGGATGATTCTGGCGCCGCCCGCGCCCGAACAGGCCCACGATCCGGCCGAACCCGCGCCTGATGCCCTGCCCGAGATCGCATTTGTGCCGCTCGACCCGATGGTCATCTCGCTGAACGGGAGCAGCGCCAAGCACCTGCGCTTTTCGGCCCAGCTCGAAGTGTCGAAAGCCTATCAGCACGACGTGGAATTGCTCAAGCCGCGGGTGATGGATGTTCTCAACGGATATCTGCGCGCCATCGATGTGCAGGACCTTGAAGACCCGTCCGCGCTGATCCGGCTGCGGGCCCAGATGCTGCGGCGGGTCCAGATTGTTACCGGGGAAGGCCGGGTCCGCGACCTTCTCGTGATCGAATTCGTGATGAACTGAGGAGATGCCCATGCAATTTCTTGCCGATATCCTGATGGGCCTGGCCGCGCTGGGCGCCACAATCTATTGCATCATTCTCAGCCGCCGCCTGAAGCGGTTCAACCAGCTCGAAAGCGGCATGGGCGGGGCCATCGCCGTGCTCTCGGCCCAGGTCGATGACATGACAAAGGCACTGAACCGGGCACAGGCAACCGCCGCCGCCTCGGCCGAGCAATTGCGCAGCCTGACCGAACGTGCCGAACAGGGGGCCCAGCGGCTGGAACTGATGCTGGCCAGCATGCATGAGGCGCCCCCAACCGAGATCGACGCGCCCCGTTACCGGGTTGCGCGTCGGCGCCACCGGCCGTCTGACATGGAGGCGGCAGAATGAAAGCCGTCACGAAGCCCCCGGCAAAAGGCACCGCGGTCACCACCGCCGGAAAGCCCAGAAAGTCGCGGCGCAGGTTTGGCCGCGGCAGCTTGGTGCTGATTGCCGCCCTGTTCGCCGCCTCTGCCGCGATTCGCTTTGGCGAAGGGGTTGGTCAGGCCTTTGCCGTGGCATCCGAGCCCGAGGCCGAAACCGCTGTGCAAAACGCCGAATGCACCACCGATGCCGGCGTCATGGCCTTGCTGAAGGACGTGCAGGCTCGCGAGGAAAAGGTCGCTTCGCGTGAAAAATCCCTTGCCGACCGGTCGCAGGCGATCGGGCTTGCGGAAAAACGTATCGAAGACCGCCTCGCCGCACTGGTTGCCGCCGAACAGAAGCTGGCGCAGACGCTGGCGATTGCCGACAAGGCGGCCGACGAGGACGTGACGAAACTGGTCACCCTTTATGAAAACATGAAGCCGAAGGACGCGGCACCGTTGTTTGCAACGATGGCGCCGGAGTTCGCGGCGGGTTTTCTTGCACGGATGCGACCGGACACCTCGGCAGCGGTCATGGCAAACCTCGACCCGCAGATCGCCTATTCGATCAGCGTCATCATGGCGGGCCGCAATGCCGGCGCGCCAGAAAACTGAGTCGCTGAACATTTGTTAAGCGAACTCTGGCACATTGGCCGGGAACGCATGGAGAACAACTATGATTGGCATTGTCGGGATCGTCATCATTTTCGTGATGGTGTTCGGTGGCTATATCGCCGCCGGCGGGAAAATGGCGATCATTCTCAAATCGCTGCCCTTCGAACTCATGATGATCGGCGGGGCGGCCGTTGGCGCCTTCGCGCTGTCGAACGACGTTCCGGCAATCAAGCACACGCTCAAGGACATCGGCAAGGTTTTCAAAGGTACCAAATGGAAACCCTCCGATTACCGCGACTTGCTGTGTCTGCTGTTTGAACTCATCCGCCTCGCCCGGCAGAATCCGGTCGCCATCGAAGAGCATATCGAAGCCCCCGAAAACTCCTCGATCTTTGGCAAATATCCAAAGATTCTGCACGATCACGAGGCGGTGGAACTGATCTGCGACACCATGCGCTCGGCCTCGATGAACTACGACGATCCTCATCAGGTCGAGGAAGTCCTCGAAAAGCAGCTTGAGGCGAATTATCAGCACGCCATGCATTCAAGCCACGCGATGCAGTCTGTGGCCGATGCCATGCCCGCGCTGGGTATCGTTGCCGCCGTGCTCGGGGTCATCAAGACGATGGCCGCCATCGACCAGCCTCCTGAAATTCTTGGGAAAATGATCGGCGGGGCGCTTGTCGGCACCTTTCTTGGGGTGTTTCTGGCCTACGGGTTCGTTGGTCCTTTTGCGACCCGCATCAAGGCGGTGATCGACGAAGACAGCCACTTCTACAAACTGATTCGCGAGGTGCTGGTGGCAAATCTGCACAATCACGCGACGAATATCTGCATCGAGGTGGGGCGGCAAAATACGCCCCACCACATTCGCCCGAGTTTTTCTGAACTCGAAGAGGCCCTGAAAGCGGTGAAATCGGAGGCCGCATGAGGTTCGCCGTTTTCGTTGCAACCCTATTTCTCTCGCTGGCAAGCCCGGTCTGGGCGCAGCAGATCAGCGTGCGCTCGGGCGAGCATCCGGGGTTTTCGAGGCTTGTCTTCATGTTTCCCGCCGGCACGGGGTGGAGCCTCGACCCGGTCGCGGGCGGCTACCGCATGACCACCACGGCAAAGCAATTTCGCTACGATCTTGCCGATATCTTCCGCTTTATCCCGAAAACGCGAATCGTCGCGGTCGAACCTGCCGTAGATGCGCAATCGGTGTTCATCGAGACACCCCAGGATGTCCATTCCGACGTCTTTCAACTGCCCAATGGCGCACTCGTCCTCGACATCGTCGATGGGGCGGTAACCACGGAGCCCGCAGCGCCCGTATCCGCGGCCCCGTCGTTCAGGCCTCAGGCAAAAGTTGCCTATCTCGATCTTTTCTGGCGCACGCAAGACGACAAGGGGGCGAAAACGCCGTACAGTCGGGGCGACGCGCCAGCGCCGGCTCCTCTTCCCCTGGCCAAACTTGATCTGCCCGATCCTCGCGTTGAGGCCGCCGAATCCGAACTTATCGATCAACTCGGACGGGCAGCGTCACAGGGCCTGATTACGCTTGAACTGCCCGAGCGGCCGATGACGGCGCCCCCAACTCCAGACCCCCCGCCCCAACCGCCCGAAACCTCTGCATCGGGCCAGCATCTCGCCCTGAGTTCGCAAACCGTGATCGATCGCGATTCGGCATCCGCCTGGGGCGGGGCAGGTCTCGCGGCAAACGGCCACAATTGCCCCCCGGACGAAGCTTTCGATCTGCAATCCTGGCTGGGCGACAAACCGGCGGCCGAATTGATTGCCGATACCCGCCGCGATCTGGTGGGAGAGTTCGACAAACCACGCCCCGAAAGTGTGGCGGCACTCGCGCGCCTCTATGTAGCCCTTGGTTTCGGTGCCGAGGCCAGGGCATTGCATCGTGCCTTTCAGCTTGACGACGGCCTGGACCCAAACCTCCTCCTCCTCGCCGGCATCCTCGACAACCGGCCTATAGCCCCCGAAATCGACATGAAAGGCCTGTCCGCCTGCGACGGAAAGGTGGCACTCTGGGCGGTGCTTGCGCTGAATGGTGCCGCAAGGAAAGACGAGGTGAACTTTGGTGCGCTGCTGCGCAGCTACTCGTCGCTCCCGTCGGAGATCCGCGAAATCGTTGGGCCACGCCTGAGCTCCCTGCTGATCGACATGGGCGCCGCCGACGTCGCCAAGACCGTGCGCTCCATGCTCGCGCGCGTTCCGGTCGAGCCGCAGACATCATTGCATTTGATCGACGCGCAGATTGGCCTGACCGAAGGCAGGCAGGACGAGGCGGCAATGCTTCTGGATCAGGTCGCGAAAGGAAACTCCGATCAGGCTGCCGCAGCGCTGGTTCTGGCCATTGAAACCCGATTGTCACATGGCGAAGCCATCGCCCAGGACGATGTGGAGAACGCCGGGGCCTTGGCGCTTCAACTCAAGGAAACATCTACGGGTTACAAGCTCAAAAGAGCCGAAATACTCGGTCTGGGCTCTACCGCGCAGTTTGCCGCCGCCTTCGACTCACTTGACGACTGGCCCGTTGAAACACGCGACGATCTGTTCCAGCAAACCCGAAATGATCTTTTCGCCATGCTGGGCCGCGTGCCTGATGAGACGGTGTTCATTCGCGCCTACTATCAGCACAGCGCGGAAGCCGTCGCCGCGCCACTTGCGCCAGAAACAGAGGTGGCTCTGGCCGACAGGCTCGCGAAGAACGGATTCTGGCAGGCGGCCCGCGAGGTATTGTCGTCCTCGACACGGCGCAGCGCGGCGGGGCGCTTGTCTCTGGCCAGGGCCGCACTTACCGGGCGCGACGCCGCAGCAGCCCTCGCCCATCTCTCGGACCTGGCAGGAGATGATGCCGCCGCCCTGCGTGGCTCCGCCCTGAGCATGCTTGGAAAGCATGACACCGCAGAAAGCGAATACGCGCAGGCCGGCGACAACGCAGCCTTGCTGGACGAGGCCTGGAGATCGGGTAACTGGGATCTCGTGGCACAACAAGGGAGCGCCCCGCAGCGGGAATTCCTTGCACGTTTCGGAGTGGTCGCGGATGGCGCGGCAGCGGCCCCGCCCGAGCCAATTCCGGGCGCTTTGGCGGAAGCGGAATGGTTGATCCGCCAAAGCGAATCGGAACGTGAAGCCTATTCTGGCCTGATGAAGGCCCTTGAGACCGAGTGAGAAAACCGGCGGCCTGCGCCTTTTGACACTGTTTGACCCGATGCCATTGCGGGGCTGGAAACGATGTCTGCGCCCGACAGACCGGCCGTTTGCGCCGAATAGCTAAACCGAAGGGCGGGTCCAGAGAAAGGCGGCAACCGCGCCAAGCGCCAGAGCCTGTACGACCATCACCGTCGGGCCAAACCCCAAAACCCAGCTCAGTGCCAGACTGGCCGAAAGTGACAGCGTGGCGGCCCATTTTCCGCGTTTGGAGATTGCGCCGCGTTCGCGCCACTGGGCAATCGTCTCGCCAAAAAGCGGATGTTCAAGAAGGTAATTGTGCATCCGTTCCGACGAACGGGCAAAGAAAAAGGCCGCCAGCAGGATAAAGGGCGCGGTCGGCAGCAGCGGCAGGAAGATGCCCACGATTCCCAGCCCAAGCGCCACGAGCCCGCCAACAATCCAAAGGGCCCGCATCATGGCATCAATTCCCGGATCACGGCGTTCAATACCGCGCGGCCCTTGGCTGTTGCCGCGATGCGCTCGCCCGTTTGTGCAATGAGGCCATAGGCTTGCAAATCGACCAACGCTGCTTCGGGAAGCGGCTGGCCAGCCAGCGCCGCATAGCGTGACGGATCGATCCCCTCGGCAAGGCGCAACCCGAAGAGCAGGAATTCGGTGGCCTGATCGGTGCGGCAAAGCGCCTCGCGCTGAAGTTCACCCACCCCGGTCGTTTCAACTTGTGTCAGCCAAGCCGCAGGGGTTTTCGGGGTATCGGTTGCCAGCCTCTGCCCGTTCATGCTGAGCCTTCCATGGGCACCGGGGCCGATACCCGCATAATCGCCATAACGCCAGTAAACGAGGTTGTGGCGGCTCTCGGCCCCCGGCCGGGCATGGTTTGACACCTCATAGGCGGGCAGGCCATGGGCGGCACAAATTTCCTGCGTTCGCAAATACATGTCGGCACTCATGTCATCTTCCGGCAAGCCCGGCAGCTTGCCCGCCGCCGCCAGCCTGCCAAAGGCCGTGCCCTCCTCGATCGTCAGTTGGTAAAGCGAGAAGTGATCCACCGCCATCGCCAGCGCCATGCGCAACTCGGTCTCCCAGTCGCGCAGGCTTTGCCCCTGCCGCGCATAGATCAGATCAAAACTGACCCGCGAAAAATGCTGGCGGGCGATTTCGAAGGCGGCACGCCCCTCGGCAGCGCTGTGCACCCGCCCCAACCGTTTCAGGCTGGCATCGTCGAACGCCTGCATTCCCATCGAGACGCGGTTCACCCCGGCCTGCGCATAGGCGGCGAACCGCCCCGATTCGATGCTGGTCGGGTTCGCCTCCAGCGTGATTTCCACGTCATTGGCCAGCCGCCACCGCTGTTTCACCCGCGCAAGGATCGCCTCCACCAGATCGGGTTGCATCAGCGAAGGCGTGCCGCCGCCGAAAAACACCGAGTTCAGCACCCGCTCTCCGGTTTCGACAGCCAGCCGGTCGATTTCCGAAAGATAGGCATTTTGCCAGCGGCGCTGATCGATATCTGCTGCAACATGGCTGTTGAAGTCGCAATAGGGGCATTTGGCGGCGCAAAAGGGCCAATGCAGATAAAGACCAAACCCGCCATGGCGCCAGTCGTCGGTCATCCCTTGAACGCCGTGACTTCGATTTCAATCTTCATCGCTGGGTTCACCAGCCCTGCCACGATCATCGTGGCGGCCGGGCGAATGGTGCCGAAAGTCTCGGAGAGCGCAGGAATGATCGCCTCCATATCGGCGGGGTCGGTGATGATGTAGTTGGCCCGGACCACGTCTTGCAGGCTGAATCCCGCGCCTTGCAGAACCGCGGCAATCGTGGCCAGCGTGTTGCGGGCCTGGTCGAGAACGCTTTCGGGAAAGGTCTTGCTGACAGGATCGGCGCCGGTGGTGCCCGCCACGAAACACCACCCGCCTTGCACCACGGCGCGGGAATAACCCAGTTTCGGCTCGTAAGGCGAGGTTCCGGCAATATTGATACGGCCCATTCAGCCCTCCATGACGGCGACGAATTTGCGAAATGCATCGGCACGGTGGCTGATGGTGTTTTTCAGGGCCGGGTCCATTTCGGCAAAGGTGACTTCGTGTCCCTCGGGCTGGAACATCGGGTCGTAACCATGTCCCTGCGCCCCCCGCATCGGCCAGACAAGCTGCCCCTCGGCGCGCCCCTCGAACACCTCGTCATGGCCATCGGGCCAGGCCAGAACCAGGGTGGAGCGAAACCGGGCGTGGCGCGGAAAGGGGGCGTTCACCGCCTCGCATTCGGCCCAAGTGCGTGTCATCGCCTGCACGAAATCGCGGCCATGGGGCGTTTCGGCCCAATCGGCGGTGTAAACGCCGGGCGCCCCGCCCAGACAATCCACCTCGATGCCGCTGTCGTCGG
>CAZPWV010000008.1:17721-21167 GCA_964590825.1 uncultured Rhodobacter sp.
ATGGGCCTTGATCCGGGCGTTGCCGACAAAGCTGCTTTCGGTTTCCGCGGGTTCGGGCAGGTTCATCTCGGCCGCGCCGACCACCTCAACCCCGTAGGGCGCCAGCAGATCCCGCATCTCGGCCAGTTTGCCGGTGTTGTGGGTGGCCACCAGCAGCCGCTTTTCCGTGAATTTTCTCATGCGATGGCCGCCTTTTGCGCGGCGACCAGTTGGCCCACGCCCGCCTCGGCCAGGTCGAGCAATTGCGTCATCTGGTCACGCGAAAAGGTGGCTCCCTCGGCCGACATCTGCACCTCGACCAGCCGCCCCGCACCGGTCAGGATGAAATTGCCATCCACCCCGGCCTCGCTGTCCTCGGCGTAATCAAGGTCGCAGACCGGCTGGCCCGCGTAAATGCCGCAGGAAATCGCCGCCACATGGTCGATCAGCGGGTCGGATACGATCAGCCCCGATTTCAACAGCTTGTTCACCGCCAGCCGCAAGGCCACCCAACCGCCGGTGATCGAGGCGCAACGGGTGCCGCCATCGGCCTGCAAGACATCGCAATCGACCACAATCTGCCGTTCGCCCAGCGCCGAACGATCTACCCCGGCGCGCAGGCTGCGGCCGATCAGGCGCTGAATTTCCTGCGTCCGCCCCGATTGCTTGCCCGCCGCCGCCTCGCGGCGGTTGCGCGAATTGGTGGCGCGCGGCAACATACCGTATTCCGCCGTTACCCAACCCAGCCCCGAGCCCTTGAGAAAGGAGGGGGCCTTGTCTTCGATCGTGGCGGTGCACAGCACATGGGTGTCGCCCATGCGAATGAGGCACGAGCCCTCGGCATGTCTGGTCACGCCGGTTTCGATGGCAATGGAGCGAATATCGGAAAGCTGACGGCCGGAGGGGCGCATGGGGGATCCTTTCTGTGCGTTTGGCCCCATTTGAGGCGGGACGGGAAGCGATGCAACCCCGAAGGCAAGTTGACCTGAGCCGGAAGCCCGCTTTAATGCCGTAAAGGCGCACCATGACAAACCAGACCCGACTGATGACCGAATTGAACGACCGTTCCCGCGAGGTGTTCCGCCGGGTCGTCGAAGGCTATCTGGAAAATGGCGATCCGGTGGGGTCGCGCACGCTGACCCGGCAGATGACCGAGAGGCTCTCGGCCGCGACCATCCGCAACGTGATGCAGGATCTTGAATATCTTGGCCTTCTGGGCAGCCCGCATGTGTCGGCCGGCCGCATTCCCACGCAATTGGGGCTGCGGATGTTCGTCGATGGCTTCATGGAGGTCAGCGAGGTTCAGGCCAATGACCGTGCCGCGCTGGAGGCGACACTGGGCAGCAACGAACCCGATGTGGGCACCTTGCTGGACCGGGTGGGCTCGGCGCTGTCGGGGCTGACGCATGGGGCCAGTCTTGTTCTGGCCCCCAAGACCGAGGCCCCGATTCGGCATATCGAGTTTGTTTCGCTTGCCCCCGACCGTGCGCTTGTGGTGCTGGTTTTTGCCGATGGTCAGGTGGAAAACCGCGTCTTCACCCCGCCGGCCGGGCAAACGCCCTCGTCGATGCGCGAGGCGGCAAATTTTCTCAACGCGCTGGCCGAGGGGCGCACGCTGAGCGAATTGCGCCGCGAGATGACCGCGGAAATCGCCCTGCGGCGGCAGGAACTGGATGCGCTGGCCGCGGCGATGGTGGAAAGCGGTCTGGCGCAATGGGCCGACCGGGGCGAGCCCTGGGAACGGCTGATCGTGCGGGGGCGGGCCAATCTGCTGGAGCCAGAGGGCGATCTTGACCGTATCCGCAACCTGTTCGACGACCTTGAACGCAAACGCGACATTGCCGAATTCCTCGATCTGGCCGAACAGGGCGATGGCGTGCGCATTTTTATCGGCTCCGAGAACAAACTCTTTTCACTTTCGGGTTCCTCTTTGGTCGTCTCTCCCTATATGAACGCGGATCGAAAGATTATCGGCGCGGTGGGGGTCATCGGCCCCACGCGGCTCAATTACGGGCGCATTGTGCCGATTGTCGATTACACGGCGCAACTGGTTGGGCGGATGCTGTCGGGCCGGGGCAAGGGATGAGACGGATGACCGAGAAGAAAGACGAAATGGCCGAAGATCAGGCGCAACTGGATGCCGCCCTGAACGACGCGCTGGAAGCCGATTTTGACGAGCTGGAAATGCTGCGTGCCGAGCGCGACGAATTGCGCGACCGGTTCATGCGGGTTCTGGCCGATGCCGAGAACGCCCGCAAAAGGGCCGAGCGTGACCGGCGCGAGGCCGAAAATTATGGCGGTTCGAAACTGGCACGCGACATGCTGCCCGTGTTCGACGCGCTGAAACGGGCGCTGGATGCGGCGGGTGCCGAGGTCCGGGAAGCGGCGCCTGCGCTGATCGAAGGGGTGGAGCTGACCCAGCGCGAATTGCTCAATGTCTTTGCGCGCCACGGGGTGCAATCGATCTCTCCCGAGCCGGGCGACCGGTTCGACCCGCAGCAACACGAGGCGATGTTCGAGGCGCCCGTGCCCGGCACCGTGGCCGGTGCGATCCTTCAGGTGCTGGAAGACGGGTTCATGATCCACGACCGGCTGCTGCGCCCCGCCAAGGTGGGCGTTTCCTCGATGCCGAAAGCCTGAGGCAGGTTTGAGAGGGCGGGGCTTTGCGCCCCCGCACCCACGCAGGATATTTGCCACTTTGGAAACTCAGTCCTTCAACAGGGCGCGCAGGGCATAAAGCGCGTCGATGGCCTGTTTCGGGGTCATTTCATCGGGATGGATCAGCCGCAGATGCGCCTCTACCTCCGATTTGACCGGAGGGGCGGCGGGCGGTCGGGCCGCGACCGAGAACAGCGGCAAATCGTCGATGATCGCCTGTTTCTTTGCCCCGCCCTCGCGTTCGCCCTTTTCCAGCGCATCAAGCACCACCCGAGCCCGCGCCACGACCGTTTCGGGCAACCCCGCCAGCCGCGCCACCTGCACACCATAGGAGCGGTCAGCCGCGCCTTTGCGCACCTCGTGCAGAAAGATCACCTCGCCTTGCCATTCCTTCACCGTCACGGTGGCGTTCTCGACGCCCTCGAGCTTGGCGGACAGCGCGGTCATCTCGTGGTAATGGGTGGCAAAAAGTGCCCGGCAGCGGTTGACCCCGTGCAGATGTTCCATCACCGCCCAGGCGATGGAGAGCCCGTCATAGGTTGCCGTGCCGCGGCCGATCTCATCGAGGATCACCAGGGCGCGGTCATCGGCCTGATTGAGGATGGCGGCGGTCTCGACCATTTCCACCATGAAGGTGGACCGCCCCCGCGCCAGATCATCGGCGGCCCCGACGCGGCTGAACAACTGGCTGACAAGCCCGATATGGGCCCGCCGCGCCGGCACGAAACTGCCAGCCTGCGCCAACAGGGCGATCAGCGCGTTTTGCCGCAGGAATGTGGATTTGCCCGCCATGTTGGGGCCGGTCAGCA
>CAZPWV010000009.1:0-19602 GCA_964590825.1 uncultured Rhodobacter sp.
AGATGCATTGCAGGCGGGGCCTCCTTGGGCGAAGCTGGGGGCAAGCTGGGGCAGAATACCGAAAGACGCGCGAAACACCATGACCCTCGAACTGCTGACCATTCCCTGTCTGGCCGACAATTACGCCTATCTGTGGCACGACACCGCCACCGATACGACCGTGGCCGTCGATGTGCCCGAGGCCGCGCCGCTGATGCGCGTTCTGGCCGAACGCGACTGGCAATTGCATTATATCCTGCTGACCCATCACCACAGCGACCATATTGCCGGGGCCGAAGCGCTGGCGCAGGCCACCGGTGCCAAGCTGGTGGGCAACGCAGCCGATGCGCATCGGCTGCCGCCGCTCGATGTGCCGGTGCGGCCGGGCGAGGTGCTGGCGCTCGGCATCGAGGAGGTGGCGGTGCTGGCGGCCGATGGCCACACGCTGGGCCATCTGGCCTATCACCTGCCCGGTGCGGGGCTCTTGTTCAGCGGTGACAGTCTGATGAGTTGGGGCTGCGGGCGGCTGTTCGAGGGCAGCCCGGCGCAAATGCATGACACGCTGCGCCGTCTGGCCCGGCTGCCGGGCCAGACGCTGGTCTGTTCCGGGCACGAATACACGCTGGCCAACGGGCGGTTCGCCCAGAGCCTCGAACCGGCGCATCCGGCGCTTGCGGCACGGATGGAACGCGCCCTTGCCGCCCGTGCAATGGGCCTGCCAACCCTGCCGGTGTCCCTCGCCGAAGAGCGCGACACCAACCCTTTCCTGCGCAGCGCCGAGCCCGCGCTTTGCGCCGCCCTTGGCCTGCCCGCGGGCAGCGATGCGCTTGCGGTCTTTGCCGAGGCCCGCGCCCGCAAGGACCGGTTCTGAGCGATGACGCCAAGCGGATCAGAGACGGGCAGGCCAGCGACGGGCGGCATCGCGGCCCGCGATGCGCAGGCCGGGAACGCACAGGTCAGGCAGAGCCTTGACGCGCGGCTGATTGCGGGCGCAAGGCGCCGGCTTGGCCCCTTTGGCCCGGCCATGGGCCGCCGTCCCTGGCCGGAAATGGCGCGGGCGGCGCTTGGGGTGGGGCTGTCCATCGCGCTGGTCGAACTCGGGGTGCTGGCGCTGCACGGCAGCCGCGGCAGCGGCCTGTTTCTCGTCTCCGGCATCGCCTCTTCGGCGGTGCTGCTTTTCGCCCTGCCCAATTCGCCCCTGGCACAGCCCTGGTCGGCCTTCATGGGCATGGTGCTCTCGGCGGCGGCGGCGGTGGTGGCGGTGGCGGTGGTGCCGGCGCCCTGGGCAACCGGCCTCGCCCTCTGCCTTGCCGCCTTTGCCATGATGGCGGCCCGCGCGCTGCATCCGCCGGCGGCGGGGGTGGCGCTGTTTGTCGTGCTCGAGGCCGAGGCGGGGCGCGATCTGGGGGCGATATTTCCCCTGTTTCCGCTGGGCGCGCTGATGGCGGCGCTGATCGGCCTTGCCGTGCTTTGGCACCGCGCCTTTGGCCAGGCTTACCCCAACCGCCTGCCGCGGCGGCGCAGCGCGCAGGCGCTCGGCCCTGCCAGCGCCAGCGAGACCCTCGGGGCCGAGGCGCTCGAGGCGATCTTGCGCGAGTTCCGGCAGTCGGCCAACGTCTCTGCCGCCGATCTGGCGCGGCTGACCGAGGCCGTCGCCGCCCGCGCCGCGCAGACGCTTCTGGCCGATACGCCCGTGCGTGCGCTCATGCGCCCGGCCATTGCCGTGCCGCCCGAAACCCCGCTGCGCGAGGTGCTGGCAAAGATGCGCGGGCTGGGGCTGCGCTGTCTGGCCGTGACCGACAGCGAAGGCAGCCTTCTGGGCATGATCGATCAGGTGCATCTGATCGATGCGCTGGATCGCGCCTATGCCACGCCGCGCCGCTGGCCATTGCGCAGCCCGCCCGAGCCGCAGGCGGCGCAACTGATGGATCCGGCCCCCGATCCGGTTTCGGCGGAGCTTCCGCTGGCCGCGCTGCTGGCGCGGTTTTCGGCGCCGGGGGCACAGCCGGTGCCGGTGCTGGCGGGCGGGCGGCTGGCGGGAATGGTCGGGCGCTCCGATCTTGTGGCGCTGCTGCTCAGCCGTGCGCCCGGCTTTTCACCCCCGGCCGAGCGCCCCGCCGCATAGGCCGGAACCGCCAATCTGCCGGGCGCTGCGTTCGCGCCGTGTTCACTTTTCCACCAGACCGTGGTTGGGTACGGAAAATCATCGGCTCAGGGGCTTGAAGCGGGGAAAAATCCACCGAACTTTAACTCTGAGAGGCCAGGATCGGGAAACCCGAGGAAAGGAGCGCCGGATGCCTTCGTTTTCGACTACGCTCGAACAAGCGATTCATGCCGCGCTGGCGCTGGCCAATACCCGCCGCCACGAGCTGGCGACGCTGGAACACCTGCTGCTGGCCCTGATCGACGAGCCCGAGGCCAGCCGCGTGATGCGCGCCTGTGGCGTGGATCTGGATGAATTGCGCCAGACCCTGACCGAATTCATCGACGACGACCTTGCAACCCTGATTACCGAGGTGGAGGGGTCGGAGGCTGTGCCCACCGCCGCCTTTCAGCGGGTGATCCAGCGGGCCGCCATTCATGTGCAAAGCTCGGGGCGCAGCGAGGTGACCGGGGCGAATGTGCTGGTGGCGATCTTTGCCGAGCGCGAATCGAACGCCGCCTTTTTCCTGCAAGAGCAGGACATGACCCGCTATGACGCGGTGAATTTCATCGCCCATGGTGTGGCGAAAGACCCCGAATTCGGCGAGGCCCGCCCGGTTCTGGGCGCCGATGAGGCGCAGGGTGCCGAACCGGCACAGCCCGGCGAGGCCAAGGAATCGGCGCTGGGGAAATACTGCGTCAACCTCAACGCGAAATCGCAAAAAGGCGATATCGACCCGCTGATCGGCCGCGAAGAAGAGGTGGAACGCTGCATTCAGGTGCTGTGCCGGCGGCGCAAGAACAACCCGTTGCTGGTCGGCGATCCGGGCGTCGGCAAGACCGCCATCGCCGAGGGTCTGGCGCTGAAGATCACGCGTGGCGAAACGCCCGAGATTCTCTCGAAATCGACCATCTTCAGCCTCGACATGGGCTCGCTTCTGGCGGGCACGCGCTACCGCGGCGATTTTGAGGAACGGCTCAAGGCGGTGGTCAAGGAACTCGAGGACCACCCCGATGCGATCCTGTTCATCGACGAAATCCACACCGTGATCGGCGCAGGCGCCACCTCGGGCGGCGCGATGGATGCCTCGAACCTGCTCAAACCCGCGCTTCAGGGCGGCAAGCTGCGCTGCATGGGCTCGACCACCTACAAGGAATTCCGCCAGCATTTCGAAAAGGACCGCGCGCTGAGCCGGCGGTTCCAGAAGATCGATGTGAACGAGCCATCGGTGGGCGACAGCATCAAGATCCTGATGGGCCTCAAACCCTATTTCGAAGACCATCACGACGTGCGCTATACCAATGACGCGATCAAATCGGCGGTGGAGCTGTCGGCGCGCTACATTCACGACCGCAAGCTGCCCGACAAGGCCATCGACGTGATCGACGAGGCCGGCGCCGCGCAGCACCTGCTGCCCGAAAGCAAGAAACGCAAGACGCTGGGGCAAAAGGAAATCGAGGCGGTGGTGGCGAAGATTGCCCGAATTCCCCCCAAGAACGTCTCGAAAGACGATGCCGAAGTGCTGCGTGACCTTGAAAAATCGCTCAAGCGCGTGGTTTTTGGTCAGGACAAGGCCATCGAAACCCTCGCTTCGGCAATCAAGCTGGCCCGTGCGGGGCTGCGGGAACCCGAAAAACCGATTGGCAACTATCTCTTTGCCGGGCCCGGGGTGGAACTGCTGCGGTTCGACATGTCGGAATACATGGAGAAACATGCCGTCAGCCGTCTGATCGGCGCGCCGCCCGGCTATGTCGGCTTCGATCAGGGCGGCATGTTGACCGATGGCATCGACCAGCACCCCCATTGCGTGCTGCTGCTCGACGAGATCGAAAAGGCGCACCCGGACGTGTTCAACATCCTGCTGCAGGTGATGGACCACGGCAAGCTGACCGATCACAACGGCCGCTCGGTCGATTTCCGCAACGTGATCCTCATCATGACCTCGAATGCCGGGGCGGCCGAACAGGCGAAATCGGCCATCGGCTTTGGCCGCGACCGGCGCGAGGGCGAGGATACGGCCGCGATCGAGCGCACCTTCAGCCCCGAATTCCGCAACCGGCTCGATGCGGTGGTCAGCTTTGCGGCACTGCCGCGCGAGGTGATCTTGCAGGTGGTCGATAAATTCGTGCTGCAACTCGAGGCGCAGTTGATCGACCGCAATGTGCATATCGAGCTTGGGCCCGGCGCGGCGGAATGGTTGGGTGAAAAGGGCTACGATGACAAGATGGGCGCCCGCCCGCTGGGCCGCATCATCCAGGAGCACATCAAGAAACCCCTGGCGGAAGAACTGCTTTTTGGTCGGCTGACCAAGGGCGGCGTGGTCAAGGTCAGTGTGCGGGAGGGTGCGCTTGTGCTCGAATTCGAAGAGCCCGGCAAACCGCGCCTGTCCCGCGCCAAGCCGCGGCTGCTGCCCGCGGGCTGAGCGGTTGGCCCCGCACCCCCAAGCCCCGGCGGCCCCCTCCCAGGGGGCCGGGTTTGCGGGTCTTGCCCGACGATCCGGGTCTGCCGCGCTAGCCCGTCTGGGCGGGTCTGCCGCCGTCCCCCCGCGATGGGGGTGTGCCGCCTTGGCCGGCCGGGCAGGTTTATTTGCCTTGGCCTGCCGGGCCGGGTTTTGTTCCTTGGCGCGACGATCCGGGTCTGCCGCGCCGGCCTGTCTGGGCGGGTCTGCCGCCGTCCCCCCGCGATCGGGGTGTGCCGCCCCCGCCCCTCGGGTCCGGCTTGCCGCCCTGCCCCAAGCAGCCGCGCCTGCAAGCCTTGGCTGCCGTCCGGGGGGCGCAGCCCCCGCCCGCCAAACCGGGTTTGCGGCCTTGGCGGCACTGGCCGCTTTGGTATCTTTGCCCCTCTGGGCGGGTCGTTCGGCGCCGGCCCGTCGGGCCTGCCGCGCCGCCTTGGCCCAAACCGCCCGGCTGGCGGCCCTTGTTCTGGAGGTCGGAGTCCTGGGGGTCGGGGTTCTGGGGGGCGGGGCTGCGGTTTCGGGCGCCGCCAGAGCCGAGGCGCTATCGCTCGTGCTGCCGGTTGCCTGCCGTTTGGGCAAGACCTGCTACATCCAGCATTACATGGACCGCGATCCGGGGCCGGGGTGGCGCGATTTCTCTTGTGGCAGCGCCACTTACGAAGGCCATGACGGCACCGATTTCGCCCTGCCGACACAGGCCGCGATGCAGGCCGGGGTCGCGGTTCTGGCTGCCGCGCCGGGCCGGGTGCGGGCGGGCCGCGATGGCATGGCCGATGGCGCCTTTCGCGCCGGGCAGAGCGTGGCGGGAAAGGAATGCGGCAATGGCGTGGTGATCGACCACGCCGACGGCTGGCAAACCCAGTATTGCCACCTGCGCAACGGCTCGATCCGCGTGCAGCCGGGGCAGACCGTGGCGGCGGGCACCGTGCTGGGCCTGGTCGGGCAGTCGGGCAAGGCCGAATTCCCGCATCTGCACCTTTCGCTGCGCAAGGACGGGGCGCAGATCGACCCGTTCAACCCCGACGCCGCACCAGAGTGCGCCCCCAAGCCGCCACCCGCAAACCCCGCGGCCGCGGCCGTCACCGGCCTTTGGCAAGAGCCGATGCCTTATGTCGGCGGCGGGTTGTTGCAGGCCGGGCTTGCCGGGGCGCCGCCCGATTATGATGCCGTCAAATCGGGGCTGCCGGCCGCCCCGACGCTCGCCCCCGATGCGGCAGCGCTGATCCTCTGGGCCTATGGTTTTGACAGCCGGGCCGGGGATATGGTGCGGTTTTCCATCACCGGGCCCGACGGTTTCGCCTTTGCGCATGAGGCGGTGCTGGACAAGCCGCAGGCGCTGTTCTTCCGCTATGCCGGCAAACGCGCCCCGGCGGGGGGGTTTGCGGCGGGGCGCTACGCGGCCACGGTCTTGCTGCTGCGCGAGGGCCGCGAACTGGGCCGCAAAAACAGCGAAATCCGGCTTGGCGGCTGATTGCGCGGGTTTTGCGCATTGCAGGCGTTGACACGCCGCGCGGCCCCTGTATAAGCCCGCCATCCCGGTGGCCAAGGCTGCCGGGCCTTTCATTGGTGTTGGTGGACCCCGCAAGGGGAAGCCTGTCGCCCGAAGCCGCAAGGCCAAGGGAAAGGACAACGCCCTTCGCGACCCGAGGCTCGTCCGAGCCGGGGCCACGGCGGATTGGTCGGCGCAACGCTGCCCGGCCCGACCTGTGGACACCGGTTTCGTCAGGCCAAAGGCGCCAACAAAGAAGGAGATCAGACGGTGACCAAACGCACCTCTGCCAAGTACAAGATCGACCGCCGCATGGGCGAAAACATCTGGGGCCGCGCCAAGTCGCCGCTGAACAAGCGCGATTACGGCCCCGGCCAGCACGGCCAGCGCCGCAAGAACAAGCTCTCGGATTTCGGCACGCAGCTGCGCGCCAAGCAAAAACTCAAGGGCTATTACGGCGACCTGACCGAAAAGCAATTCCGCAAGATCTACGGCGAGGCCGAACGCGTGAAGGGTGACACCGGCGAAAACCTGGTGGGCCTGCTCGAGCGTCGCCTCGATGCCGTGGTCTATCGCGCCAAATTCGTTCCGACGATCTTTGCCGCCCGCCAGTTCGTCAACCATGGCCATGTCACGGTGAACGGCGCCCGCGTCAACATCGCTTCCTACCGCGTCAAGGAAGGCGATGTGATCGCCATCCGCGACCGTTCGAAACAGCTCGCCATCGTGCTCGAAGCCGCCCAGTCGGGCGAGCGTGACGTGCCCGACTATCTCGAAGTCGATCACGGCAAGATGACCGCGACCTTCGTGCGCACCCCGGCTCTGGGCGACGTGCCCTATCCGGTGCAGATGGAACCGAACCTCGTGGTCGAATTCTACGCCAAGAACTGATCCGGTTCTGCCCCAAACCAAAGGCCGCCCTTCGGGGCGGCCTTTTGCATGCCTGCGGCGGGGCATGAAAGCGCGGCTGCGCTCAGCCCTCCAGCGCGCTCAGCGGAACCTCGTCGAGGAAAAAGATCCGCTGGATCAGGCTGCCCCCGTAAAGCAGTTGCGAATAGCTGCCTGCGCCCAGCCGCATCAGGTATCCCTTCACCGTGCCCGGATCGCTCAGCCGCGGGTGCAGCCGGTCACCGGTCTTTTGCGCCAGCGTCTCGACCGAGCGCAGCAAGGCCCGCTCGGTCGCCGCACTCCAGTCGCCATCGGTTTCGGCCAGGAACAGATCGGCCCGCGCCAGTTCCCGCTGCACCGCCACGCGCTGCGCCTGCGGCAGGGCGCGGAAGGTCTGGCCAAGGCTCTCGGCCTGTGCGCCCTGCGCCAGCCCCAGCAGGGAAAATGCCACAACAAGCCCGGCAAGGCGGCGGGGCACGACGTGCGGAAGCTGGAACCGCGACTTGAGCACGCCCATGCAGCGGGGAGAGATGCGGGGGAACATGGGGAGGGGCCTTTCCAATTGTTCGCAATGTGTTGGGATTTCGTTTGCAATTGTGGCGAAAACCGGCGTTCTGGCGGGCAACATCCGTGCTATTCCCTCAGATTTTCTTAAAATTCGAATGGTCCCGGCGCGGTGCTGCGGCATCGCGGCCCGCGGGCCTGGCGTTTCAAGCCCAAGTTGCGCTTTCAAAGCGGCGCTTCGCCCGCTATTGAAGCCCGAGGACAAGGAAAGCTGCCATGAACGACCAGATCCGCCCACAACCCGGCATTCTCGACATCGCCCTTTACGAAGGCGGGGCGTCGCAGATCGCGGGCATCAGCGATGCGATCAAGCTCAGCTCGAACGAGAACCCTTTCGGCGCCTCCGACAAGGCCAAAGAGGCGTTTTCGCGGGCGGTCCACAAGCTGCACCGCTACCCCTCGACCGATCACGCGGCGCTGCGTCAGGCGATTGGCGAGGTGCATGGGCTCGACCCGGCGCAGATCATCTGCGGCGTCGGCTCGGACGAGATCATCCGCATGTTGGTCAACGCCTATGCCGGGCCCAAGGACGAGGTGGTCTTTACCGAACACGGCTTTTTGATGTATCGCATCGCGGCGCTGGGCGCGGGGGCCACCCCGGTGGCGGTGCCCGAACGCGAACGCACCATCGACATCGACGCGATCCTGAAGCGTTGCGGCAAGAAGACCCGGCTTGTCTTCGTCGCCAACCCCAACAATCCCACCGGCACGATGGTCGGGCTGGCCGAGCTGGAGCGTCTGGCCACCGGCCTTCCGCCGCAGGCCATTCTGGTCATCGACAGCGCCTATGCCGAATATGTCGATGGCTATGACGGCGGCGCCGAACTGGCCGCCCGGCTGCCCAATGTCATCATGACCCGGACCTTTTCAAAGATCTACGGTCTGGGCGGGCTGCGCATCGGCTGGGGGTTTGGCCCGCGCCACATCATTGATGTGCTGGCCCGCATCCGCGACCCGTTCAACCTCTCGACCGTGCAGATCGAGACCGCCGAAGCCGCGGTGCGGGACCGCGATTGGGTGGCGCATTGCCGGGGCGAGAACACCCGGCTGCGGCACTGGCTGGCCGAGGCGCTGGCCGAGCGCGGCGTGCCGTCCGACACCTCGATGGCAAATTTCGTGCTGGCGCGTTTCGCCTCCGAGGCCGAGGCGGTGGCCTGCGACGAATTCCTCAGGCGCGACGGGCTGATCGTGCGGCGCGTGGCCAGCTACGGGCTGCCGCATTGTTTGCGCATCACCGTGGGCGACGAACCCTCGTGCCGGCGCGTGGCGCATATGATCGGGCTTTTCAAGGCGGGCGGCGCGGCATGAAACACTATGACCGGGTCGCGCTGATCGGGCTTGGCCTCATCGCCTCGTCGATGGCCCATGCGATGCGGCAGGCCGGGTTGGCGGGCGAGATTGTCGGCTTTGCGAAATCGGACGAGACCCGCGCCACCGCCCGCGAGATCGGCCTGTGCGACCGCGTTGCCGACAGTGCGGCCGAGGCGGTGCAGGGCGCCGATCTCGTGGTGCTCTGCGTGCCGGTGGGGGTGATGGGTGCGATTGCCGCCGAAATCGCCCCGCATCTGGCCGCCGGCGCCACGGTCACCGATGTCGGCTCGGTCAAGCAGGCGGTGATCGAAGCGGTGGCCCCGCATCTGCCCGCCAATGTCGCCTTCGTTCCCGGTCACCCGCTGGCCGGCACCGAGCATTCCGGGCCGCGTTCGGGCTTTGCCACGCTTTTCGTCAACCGCTGGTGGCTGCTGACCCCGATCGAGGGCACCGACCCGGCCGCCGTAGCGCGGCTCAAGGCCTTTCTCACCGCGATGGGCGCCAATGTCGATGAGATGGAGGTGGCCCGGCATGATCTGGTGCTGGCGGTCGTCTCGCACACCCCGCATCTGATCGCCTACACGATGGTGGGCGTCGCCGACCATCTGCGCCGGGTCACGCATGAGGAAGTCATCAAATATTCCGCCTCGGGCTTTCGCGATTTTACCCGCATTGCCGCCTCGGACCCGACCATGTGGCGCGATGTCTTCCTGACCAACAAGGAGGCCACGCTCGACATTCTGGGCCGCTTCACCGAGGAACTTTTCATGCTGCAACGCGCTATCCGCATGGGCGACGGCGAGATGCTGCACAGCTATTTCAGCAAGACCCGTGCCATTCGCCGCGGCATCATCGAGGCCGGGCAAGACACCGCCGCCCCCGATTTTGGCCGTGCCAGCCCGGCAAAGCCGGAGCAGGGCTGATGCCTGCGGGGCTCTGGCCGCGCGCCGTGGCGCTGGCCCTGCTGCTTGCGGCCGTGCCGGTCTGGGCCAAGCCGCTGAGCGTTTCGCCCCGCCCGCTGCCGCGCCCCGCTCTGCCCGCCGCCGCTCTGCCCGCCGCCGTGCCGCCCGCTGCCGTGCCTGCCGCCACCGTGCCGCCTGCCACCGTGCCGCCTGCCACCGTGCCGCCTGCCGCCACGCTGCAAACCCTGCCGCAAACCCTGCCACCGGCTTTGAGGCCGCAGGTCGTGGTGCTGGTGCCGCAACCGGGCACGATCCACCCAAGGCCGAAACCCGCCCTGCCCCGCAACGCGACCAAGGCCGATCCTGCCCCGGTTTTGCCTGCCCCGCAGCTTGCCGGCATCCGCCCGCTGCCCCGCCCCAAGGGGCTGGGTCTGGCCGCCGCCCCGACGCCGGGCGCGGTGGCGGTGGCGCCGCGCAGGGGGCTGTTCGGTTCGGCCAAGCCCGCCGCAAAACCCGAGCCGAGCCCCTCCAAACCCGCCTCAGCCAAAGGCTCGGTCTGCGGTGTGGCGGGGATCATCGGGCAGAAAATTCCGCCGATTCCGGGCAAGATCAAGGGCTGCGGGTTGGCCGAAGGGGTGCGGCTGACCTCGGTCTCGGGGATCCGGCTCAGCCAGCCGCTGACCGTCGATTGCCCCACCGCCATCGCGCTCAAGCGCTGGATCGACAAGGGCATCGGCCCGGCGGTGGGCGGCAAGGGCGGCGGGCTGGCGGCGCTGGAGGTGGGGCCGGGCTATGTGTGCCGCCCCCGCAACAACGTGAGAGGCGCGACGGTTTCCGAACACGGGCGCGGCAAGGCCATCGACCTGATGGGCCTGACCCTCGCCAACGGCCAGCGCATCGACGTGCTGAAAGGCTGGAAAAGCCAGCCCAAACTGCTCAAGGCCATCCATGCCTCGGCCTGCGGACCCTTTGGCACGGTGCTGGGGCCGAAATCGGACCGCTACCACCAGAACCACATCCATGTGGATACCGCGCGTTACCGCTCGGGACCCTATTGCCGCTAGCTAGCGCATGTTGCTCAAAAGTGGGAACCGGTTTTGAGCTTCTCGAACATGCGAAATCAATGAGTTAGAGCACGTCTCGTGAATTCGGATGAACGCGACATGCTCTAGCGCAGGCGCGGCGCGGCCCCCAGCGGCACCGGGCCAAGACTCATCCGCCCCGCCGCAAAGACCAGCGGCACCTGCACCATGCCCTCGGGGTGTTGCGCGGCAAGGTATCGGCCCAGCCCCTGCATCATCGCCAGACGTTCGCGGGGCAGCCCCCCCCCCGCCACCGCAACCTCCAGCCAGGCCTGCCAGTCGGGCGTGGCCAGCAGGATCGTTCCCTCCGGCGTGCCCGCCGCGCCGATCTGCAGCCGCCCCGTGGCCTGCAGCCGATGCCCGCCCCACAGCAGTTCCGAGGCGCTGATCTCGATCGTTTCGATTTGCGGCGGGGCCTTGGCCACAAGCGCCAGCGGTGCGGCAAAGCCAAGCCGCGCCGACCCGCTCAGCCGTTCGATCACATCGGGCAGGCGGGTCTCGGGGGTCAGCGCGGCGGCCAGACGCGACGGCAGGGCCAGCCCCGTTGCCTCAACCTGCAGCGCATAGGCCGCGCCCTCCTGCGCCAGATCGAGCCAGAGCGACTCGGCCGCCAAGGACGGGGCCAGCGCCGCCACATGAATCAGGCGCGGCGCGGCAAGCCGCACCCCGGCCCGGCGCAGCGGCAGATCGACCCCCAGCCCCAGCCCCAGATCGGCCTGCGCCACCCCGGCCTCGAGCCGGAACGGATGCCCCGCAAGCGTCACCTGCTGCGGCAGCCCCAGATCGGCGCGCCACGACAGCGGCGCCCAGAGCGGCGCGGATGCCTGCGCCTGCGGCACCGACCAGGCCAGACCCTGGGCCGGCTCTTGCAGGCTCAGCCCCTGCACCCGCAGACCGAGGCGCAGCGGAAAGCCCGCCGCCGCAACCGTTTCGGCGCCGCCGCGGCCCTGCGCCGCCAGATCGGCCAATACCGTCTGCGCCGCGCGGGCCGCCAGTTGCCCCCCGCCCCAGCTGACCGCCGCCGCCAGCCCTGCCGCCACCACACCCCAGGCCCAAAGCCGCATCACGCCCGCCCCCTTCTCAAACCCTGTCTCCCCATGTATCCCGCACCCTGCAGGAGGGCCAGCAGATGCCACAGGCGCTTTGGATTTTCGGCTATGGCTCGCTGATCTGGGATCCGGGCTTTGCCCCCGTCGAGGCGGTCACGGCACGGCTTTCCGGCTGGCATCGCAGCTTTTGCATGCGGTCGATCCATTTTCGCGGCACCGCCGAGGCCCCCGGTCTTGTGCTGGCGCTCGATGCGGCGCCGGCGGGGGTTTGCGCGGGGCTGGCGATGCGGGTGGCGCCGCAGGAGGCGGTGCAGGTTCTGGCCCGGCTGCGGGCGCGGGAACTGGTCAGCGACGCCTATCTGGAGCGGCGGCTGCCGGTGCGTCTGGCCGATGGCCGGCTGCTCGAGGCGCTGTGCTATGTGATCGACCGCGACGGGCCGCAATATTGTCGCCTGAGCCTTGCCGAACAGGCGCAGATCATTGCCGGGGCCAGTGGCGCAAGGGGGCCGAACCGCGACTACCTGTTTCAGACCGCCGCGCATCTGGCCGCGCTTGGCCTGCGCGACGACGAACTTGAAACACTGGTGGACCGGGTGCGCAGACTGACCGCTTAGCCCTTGGCAGGGGGCGCGGCGCGGCCTATCCTCGCCCAAGACCGAACGAGAGGCAGATCATGCGAGCACCGGCGCGGCAACCCGAACCGCAGTTCTCCCAACCGGTGCGTCAGGTCGCGCTGATGCTGGTGGTGCTGGGGCTCGTCATCATGGGCGGCTGGTTCGCCTATGCCCGCATCTATCCGATCTTTCAGGCAAATATCTGGCTGAACGGGCTGATCGCCACGGTCTTCGTGCTGGGCGTTCTGGGCTGTTTCTGGCAGGTGGTGCAACTGATAAAGGCGGTCAGCTGGATCGAGAGCTTTGCCGCAGACCGCCCCGGCCGCCCCGCCTATCGCGCGCCGCAGATGCTGGCCCCGCTGGCCGCGCTGCTGGGGGCGCGGGGGTCCAGCCGCAGCATCGCCACCTCGGCGGGACGCTCGATCCTCGAATCGGTCGGCGCCCGTATCGACGAGGCCCGCGACATCACCCGTTACCTTTCCAACCTTTTGATATTCCTTGGCCTTCTGGGCACATTCTACGGCCTGGCCACAACCGTTCCGGGCGTGGTCGATACCATCCGCGCGCTGGCCCCGCAGCCGGGCGAGGCCGCCACCGCGGTTTTCGAGCGGCTGATGACCGGGCTTGAAACGCAACTGGGCGGCATGGGCACGGCGTTTTCCTCGTCGCTGCTGGGCCTGGCCGGCTCGCTGGTGGTGGGTTTGCTGGAGCTGTTCGTCACCCATGGGCAGAACCGCTTTTATGGCGAGTTGGAGGAGTGGATTTCCTCGATCACCCGGCTCAGCTTTGCCGCGTCCGAGGGCGAGGGCGGCGGCGAGGCCTCGGCGGTGGCGGAAATCCTCGATCACATGGCCGAGCAGATGGACAGTCTGCAAACCCTCTTTGCCCGTGCCGAGCAGGCCAGGGGCCAGACCGGGCAGCAACTGGCAGCGCTGGGCAGCGCGTTCAGCGCCTTTGCCGAGCGGATGGGCGGCGAGGTGGATGCCCGCGCCGCACAGGCGCTGGCGCTGGGGCGGATGGCCGAGGGGCAGGAGCGGCTGATTGCCGCGCTCGAAGGGCTGACCGAGCGGGCGGCGGCGGCGCAAGACGGCGAGGTCGATGCCGAAATGCGGATGCGCCTGCGCTCGATCGACCTGCAATTGCTGCGGATGCTCGAGGAAATCTCGGCCGGGCGGCAGGAAAGCATGGCCGAGTTGCGCAACGATTTTGCCGCGCTGACACGGGCCCTTCTGGCCCGCAGCCGGGGCACGGAGGGGTAGATGGCCCTTGCCCACCGCCGCGGCGGCCAGCGTTTTTCCACCAATGTCTGGCCCGGCTTCGTCGATGCGATGGCGGCGCTGCTGATGGTGCTGTTTTTCGTGCTGTCGATCTTCATGGTGGTGCAGTCGATGCTGCGCGACACCATCACCACCAAGGACCACGAACTGGACGCGCTGGCCGAACAGGTGGCGGGGCTGGCCAATGCGCTCTCGCTCGAACAGGCGAAATCGGCCGAACTGGGCGGGCAACTCGATGCGGCGGCGGCGCAGGCCCGCGCGCAGGAAGCGCTGATCGCCTCGCTCTCGGGCGAATTGGAAACACGCCGTGCCGAACTGGATGCCGCCAGCCAGAAGATCACCCTGTTCGAGGCGCAGGTGGCGGCGCTGATCGGCGAACGCGATGCCGCGCAGGCCGATGCCACCGCCAAGGCAGCCGAAATCCGGCTCAGCGAGGCCACGCTTGCGAGCTTGCGCGACAAGCTGAAATCATCGGGCGATGCCTTGGCCGCGATGACGCTGCAACTGGAAGAGGCGCGGCGCAAGGCCGAGGAAACCCTGACCCTCCTGGCCGCCGCCGAAGCCTCCAAGGCCGATCTGCGGTTGCAGCTCGATACCCAGCTGAGCGCGGCGGAGAAGGACGCCGCGCTGAAGGCGCTGGCCGAAAAGACCCTTTCCGAGACCCGCGCCGAGGCCGACCGCAATGCCGAAAAAGTCACGCTGTTGAACGCCCAGATTGCCGCGCTTCGAACGCAACTGAATGAATTGCAAGGTATTCTTGATGCGTCGCAGGCTGCGGATGCGGCCGCCAAGGTGCAGGTCGAGGCGCTGGGAAGCCAGCTCAATGCCGCGCTGGCGCAGGTGGCGGCCGAGCAGAAACGCCGGGCCGCGCTGGAAGAAGAGGCCCGCAAACGCGCCGAGGCCGAGGCAAAGGATCTGGCCCGCTACCGTTCGGAATTCTTTGGCCGGATGTCGGCCCTGCTGGATGGGCGCGAGGGGGTGCGGGTGGTGGGGGATCGGTTCGTCTTTTCCTCGGAAGTGCTGTTTCAGCCCGGTGCCGCCGATCTGGCCCCCGAGGGGCAGGCGCAGATCGCCCGCGTCGCGCAGACCCTGCGCGATCTGGGCGCCGCCATCCCCCCCGAAATCGACTGGGTGCTGGAGGTGGACGGTTTCACCGATGACACCCCGCTTTCGGGTCTGGGCGCCTTTGCCGACAACTGGGAACTGTCGCAGGCCCGTGCCCTTTCGGTGGTGCGCTTCCTGATCGAGGCGCAGGGGTTCGAGCCCAGACGGCTGGCTGCGGCGGGTTTTGGCGAGTTCCGCCCGGTGGCCAGCGGCACCAGCCCCGAAGCACGGGCGCAAAACCGCCGTATCGAGTTGAAACTCACCGAACGCTAGAGGCGCGGGGGGGCAGCGGGCGGGCAGATGCCTCAGGCCGCCACCACATCATGGCGCAGGATCGCCGCTTCCGACGGGCTCAGCGCACGGCGGGCAAAGGCGCCATAGGCCAGCGGGTCATGTTCGGCCTCGGGGCAAAGGCTAAGGAGCCCCGCGCGTTCTTCGGGGGCAATCATGTCGAGCGCGGTCGAAGCGGGGTGGAAGCTTTCGCTTTCCATGCCATTGGCCCAAAGCACCTGATGGCGCTCGAACATCAGGTGGATGTAATGCACCTCGGGCAGACGGTCCTCGATGC
Source organism: uncultured Rhodobacter sp. (assembly GCA_964590825.1). GTDB lineage: Bacteria > Pseudomonadota > Alphaproteobacteria > Rhodobacterales > Rhodobacteraceae > Rhodobacter. The sequence continues at coordinate 15,426 of CAZPWV010000009.1, forward strand.
GCACCGAATTGCCGTTCACCAGATCGATGGCCTGCACCAGCACCTCGGCCTCGTTGAACAGCGCCCGTGCCGACGGGCCTTTTATCAGCAACCGGTGCTGCGGCGACACCAGGAGATCGCCATCGGGGCGGTGAATGCCAAAAGCCCCGGCGCGGATACGCACCGGGCGCAGATGCGGCAGCGCGTAAAGCCGCGCCCCGCTCATCCGCCGCGACCCGATCCACAGCAAGTCCTGCGCGCCATCGTCACGGGTCTGCACTCGGTCACCGGGGCGCAGCGCCTCGACCGGGCGCTTGCCCTCGGGCGTGTCGATCAGCGTGCCGGGGGTAAAACAGATCACCCCCGGTTCGGGCAGGCGCATCGGCTCGGGGCGCAGATCGACGGTGCTGTCAACCAGCCAGAGGTCGGTATCGCGCGGCGGGATGCGGCCGGAAAACATCAGCAGCCGCGCCTTGGCGCTGGGCAGCTCCACCAGCGTCACCACAAAGGCCTCGATCCCGTCGGTAACGGTAAAGCTCTGGTCGGGCAGGTCGGGCAGATCGGGCAGATCGGGCAGGCCGCTCGAGACCCCGACCCCTTCCACCGCCGCCCCGATCAGCCGACGCACCATCCGCGCCGCGCGCAGCCGCACATCGGCCTCGCCCTCGGCCCCGGTAAGGATCAGCAGCGTGTTGGGTCCATCGACCCGCACCGCCTCGCCACTCCAGCGCCAGCACGCCCCGGAAGAAAGGTATTCGACCGGCGCGCCAAGGCTGCCGTCGATTTCGGTCTGTGCCCATGAAATGACAAACGTGCCCAGATAGCCCGTTTTCATTGCCTGTATGTCCCGCGCTCGTTTGTTGGGGTCTTGTAACCCTTGATTGCGGTCACGCTAGCATGGGTGATTCGGCTTGTGAATCCCCTTTGTTAGGGCTTGTGGCAATTCGCCTCCGGGCGGGGCCCGTGCCTTGCGGCTCAGAAATTCACCCGCCCCCGGAGCGAGCCGACGACCTGCCCCTCGGGCTGGCCCTCGAATTCCTCCGACAGCCAGGCCAGGCCATAAAACAGCCCGAAGGCACCGTTGCGGGTGCTGATCCCGGCGCGCAGACGCTTGCGGGTGGGGGCAAAGGCAACCCCGTCGGCGGCGGGAAAATAGGCGCTGTCAAAGACATGGGCAATATCGGCACCGAGCACGAATCCGGTGACCGTTTCGGCCGTTCCGGCAATGCCCACATAACGCTGCCCGGTCACCGTGTCGCGCAGCCACAGCGCACCACGTTCACGCCCCCCAAAGGCCAGGTCCAGCCCCAGCCGCAGCAGGGTTTCATCGCCGGCCCGTGCCTCGAGAAAGGGGCGCCATTCGGCCCCGCCCAGCCCGAAAGGCCGGGCGAATTCGCCGCTCAGCACCGGGTAGAGGTGATTGCCCAGCTGGGTATCGGCGGCGCTCGGGCGGGGCGCCGAAAAGATCCGGTGCAAGGCCCGTTGCAGGCTGGCCAGACCGTTCGAGGGCCCGGTCCAGACAAGGCCCAGACCCAGCTCCGCCTCGGTGCCGTGCCGCGGCGAGAAATGGCTGTGCATCGAGATCTGCGATTTCGCCACATAGCGGCGATCGCCGGCGGCGGGGCCGGCCAGCCGCGCCGGTGCCACGATCGCCCCGCCCAGCCGGTATTCGACAATTTCGAACGGGCGGCGGGGCAGGCTCCCCTGCCAGGACACGCCGCGCAGCCAGGACATCGTATAGCTGCCGCTTTGCCAGCGATCAGCCCCGTCGCCGATCACGTCATTGTCAAAGAAATGGCCAAAGCCCAGTGTCTGGCGGCCCATGCGCGCTGCGTCAAAGGATGTTTCGGCAATGGCCGGGGCCGGGGCGGCGACCAGAGCCGCAACAAGCGCAAGCCCGCAAAGGGCATTCATGAAACGGTGCAACATCGGTCGTCCTGCTCGGTCCTCGCCCTTGCGGCGGTGTTTTCTCTGGCCCCGTTCTGGCCGGGGATTTCGGCGAAAATGCGGCGGCAGGCGTGGCTTTTGCCAATGCCACCCTTTCCCCGCACCTCAGCCCATCCCTCTGCCCTCCCCCCCCTCAGCCCCCTTTGGCCGGCCCCTTTTCGCTTTCCGGCCGGGGCTGGCCCCCAGGCCGGGGGCGCGTTATGCTTGCCCGATGCGCCGCCCCGATGACCCTCTGGCCGATCATTTCGCCACCGCTTTTCCGCCCCGCGCCGGTCGCACCCACGAGGTGCAGGGCCCCGCGGCGCTGGCTTTCGCCGCCGTGCTGGCGGGGCGGATGGCCGGGGTCACGCTCTGGGTGCGGCCCCGGCGCGGTCATGACCCGCTGCATCCGCCCGGCCTTGCGCGGTTTTGCGACCCGGCCCGGCAGTTGTTCGCCGAAGCGCCCGGCGACACCGAAGGCCTGGCCGTCGCCGAGGAGGCGCTGCGCTCGGGCGCGGTGGCGGCGGTGATCTTTGCCGTCGAAAAGCCGCTGTCACTCACCGCCGGGCGACGGCTGCAACTGGCGGCAGAGGCCGGCGGTGCGCTTGGCCTTGGGCTGCTGGCCGAAGGCACGGGGTCCGTCGCCGCCGAAAGCCGCTGGCACTGCGCGCCCCTGCCAAGCCAGGACGACTCGACTCTCTGGCGCTGGTCCCGTATCAAGAACAAATCGGGAACTCTTGGCTCTTGGGATCTGCGCTGGGATGACGAAACGCATCGTATCGCTGTGGTTGCCGCGTCTGGCGGTCGAGAGGGCTTTGCGCCGGACCCCGCTTGAGGGGCCGTTCGCCTTGTTCTTGCGGCAGGCCAATGCCGAACGCCTGCACGATGTGAATGCCGCGGCCGAGGCCGAGGGGCTGTTTCGCGGCATGGCGCTGGCCGAGGCGCGGGCCTTTTGCCCCCGGCTGGCGCTGCGCCCCGCCACCCCTGCGGATGACGCCCGGTTCTTGCGCGGCCTGGCCCGCTGGGCCGGGCGGTTCAGCCCGCGCGTGGCCCTCGATGGCACCGACGGGCTGCTGCTCGACATTACCGGCACGGCACATCTGTGGGGCGGCGAGGCTGGCTGGCTGGCCGATATCCGCCGCGCCTTTGCCCGCGCCGGCCTGACCCCGCGGCTTGGCCTGGCCGATACCCCCGGCGCGGCCTGGGCGCTGGCGCATCACGGCGAAGGGGTGGCGGCGCCGGGGCAGAGCCGGGCCGCCCTTGCCCCGCTGCCGGTGTCGGCGCTGCGCCTCGCCCCGCAAACGGGCATCGCGCTGCAGCGGCTTGGCCTGCGCCATCTGGCCGATCTCTTCGCCCTGCCCCGTGCCGCGCTGGGCCGCCGCTTTGGCCCCGATCTGGTGCTCAGCCTCGATCGCGCCCTTGGCCATCTGCCCGAGGCGCTTGCGCCGCTGCCTGCCCCGCCGCGCTTTTCGGTTCGCCTGACCCTGCCCGAGCCGATCGGCCGGGTCGAGGATGTGCTGGCCGGGGTGGAACGTCTGCTGAGCCCCCTCTGCGCCCGCCTCGCCGCGCAAGAGGCCGGAGCCCGCCGCCTGGCCCTGACGCTGCGCCGCGTCGATGCCGCCGAAAAGGTGGTGGAATTGCGCCTTGCCGCGCCGCTGCGGGAACCGGGCCGCATCCTGCCGCTGTTCCGGCGCGGCGTCGAGGCGGTGGATGCCGGTTTCGGCATCGATCAGCTTTGCCTGGCCGCGCCCGAGGTCGAACCCCTGCCCGCGACCCAACTCGCCACCCGCAACAGCGGCTCTGCGCCCCCCGAAGGCGCGCTTGACGACCTGATTACCCGGCTTGGCACCCGCATCGGGCTGGAAAACATCCGCCGCGCCCTGCCCGCCGACAGCCATTGCCCCGAGCGCAGCTTCCTGCTTGCCCCGGCCGCCCTCGTGCCGCCCGCGCCGCGCAACGGCTGGGCCCTGCCGCGCCCGCGGCCGCTGACCCTGTTCCGCCCCGAACCCGTCACGGCCCCCGCCCGCGCCACTCCGCCGCGCGGCTTTCGCTGGCGGCGCATGGCGCTGACCACAGCCCGCGCCACCGGCCCCGAACGCATCGCCCCCGAATGGTGGCTGGGCGACGCCGACTGGCGCGACGGGCTGCGCGACTACTGGCAGATCGACACCACCCAGGGCCGCCGTCTGTGGCTGTTCTTCACCCCCGAAACCCCCGCCTGGTTCGCCACCGGAGAATTCGGATGAGTGAGACCGGAAACAGAAACCCTCCA
>CAZPWV010000010.1:0-19599 GCA_964590825.1 uncultured Rhodobacter sp.
TTGAGGAAAGCCTCCTTGAAGGGCGGCACCATCTTGTCGGCGCCCCGCGCGGCGGCGGTAAACAGCGAACGCGACCCCGAAATATCGTAGTTGATCCGGGTTCCGGCCTCGCCCGCGGTCTTGTTTTGCTTCATCTGCGCCAGATCGGCGGCAAGGGCGGCATAAGCGGCCTCGCCGATCTCGGAGCCGGCCGGGTTTTCGTCGAACCAGGCCGTAAGCGCGGGCACATGGCTTGAAAACCCGTCGTTATAAATCGATTTCCACAGCATCTGCCCGATTGGCACGATGAAGCTGAGGAAGATGAACAGAAAAAGCGGCGCAACGAGCAGAAGGGCGCGGCGGCGGCGCACCGCCAGCGAGGCGGCCAGAGCGGTCTTGAGCGGGCGCCCGTCGGCAGTGGTCAAAAGCGTGGTTGCGTCGGTCATTCGGTTCCCCGGTCATCAGGCAAGGGGCTGCGGCGCGGGGGGCGCGGCAGGCGGGGTGGGTAGGCGGGGGGTAGGAAGGCGGGGTTTCCCCCGCCCTCCGGTTCGGCAAATGGCTCAGCCGGCCAGCCAGGCGTTGAACTTTTCGCTCAACTCCACATCCTTGTCGGCCCAGAAGGTCGGGTCGGTCCAGATCGGGTTAATCATGTTGGCCGGGTTGGTGGGCATATAGGGCGCCATTTCGGTCTTGCCGTCCTGATACATGCCGACAAGCGCCGAAGACGATTTGCGGGCCGGACCGTAGGATATCCACTTTGCCTGATCGGCAAGGCGCTGGGTGTCGGTCGAGAAGGCCAGGAATTTCTTGGCGTCTTCGACATGCGGCGCGCCCTTCGGAATCGCCCAGAGGTCGTAGTCCATATAGGCGCCTTCCCAGATCGTGCCGAAGGGCTTGCCCTCGCCCACTTCGGCGGCAAAGAAGCGACCGTTGTAGCCGGTCGTCATCACCACTTCGCCATCGGCCAGCAGTTGCGGCGGCTGCGCACCGGCTTCCCACCAGACCACATCGGCCTTGATCGTGTCGAGTTTCGCCAGTGCGCGGGCCACGCCCTCGTCGGTGCCGAGAACCTCATAAACCTGGTCGGGCGAAACGCCATCGGCCACCAGCGCCATTTCCATCGAGCGCTTGGCGGTCTTCAGCAGGCCGCGCTTGCCGGGGTATTTCGCGGTATCGAAGAAATCGGCCAGGGTCGAGGGCGGGTTTTCGGGGAATTTGGTCTTGTCATAGGCAATGTTGGTCGCCCAGACGATGTTTGCCACCGCGCAATCCTGGATCGCGCCCGGAACGAAATCTTCGGTGGCCGGGGTGCCGTCGGGGGCGGGCGGCAGCATCGCCGCGTCGATCGGCTCCAGCAGGCCCTCGTCACAGAGCTTGATCGCATCCGACAGCTCGATATCGGCAAGGTCGATGGTCACGTTGCCGGCCTCGACCTGCGCCTTGAGCGGCGTGGCGGGGTTGTCGGCGTCGATCGAGTTGATCTTGATGCCGGTCATCGCGGTGAAGGGCTTGTGATAGGCCTCGACCTGGGAAACGGTATAGGCGCTGCCCCAGGACACGATGTTCAGCTCTTGCGCCTGCGCGGCAAAGCCGGTGGCCACAAGCGCGGTGGTCAGGGTCATCAGTTTCTTCATGTCAACACTCCCATGTTGGTTTTCTGGTTTCAGTCAGTCCGCCTGCGGTTTGTGTTCACCGCTTCCGGCAGATGCGGCGGGGTCCGCCGCACCGGATCATCTTGGCGCCATCACATCGGATCGAGCGCACGGGCATCGGCGGGATGCCAGCCGATCTTGACCCGCTCCCCCGCGACCAGCTTGGTCTGGCCGATGGTATTGCGCGATTTCATCACGAAATCGGTGGTTCCGGCAACCTTCATCCGGGTGCGGAAAATATCGCCCATGTAGATCACTTCCAGCACCTCGGCCTCGATCATATGGGCGCCGGGGGGCATCATCTCGGGCTTGAATTCGACCCGCTCGGGGCGGATCGACACCAATGTCTGCTGACCTTTTTCCCGCACGTTGACCGGGGTGGCGTCGATCATCTCGCCCGTGGCCAGCCGCACCAGGCATTTGTCGCCGTCCAGTTGCTCGACGGTGCCGGGCAGCTTGTTGTTCTCGCCGATGAACTGCGCCACAAAGCTGTTTTTCGGCCGTTCATAGAGCTCGTCCGGGGCGTCGAGTTGCTGGATGCGGCCATCGTTGAACACGGCCACCCGGTCCGACATCGTCAGCGCCTCGCCCTGATCGTGCGTCACATAGACCACGGTGATCCCGAGCGATTCGTGCAGGTGCTTGATTTCGAACTGCATGTGTTCGCGCAACTGCTTGTCGAGCGCGCCGAGCGGTTCATCCATCAAGACCAGCTTGGGATCGAACACCAGCGCCCGCGCGAGGGCGATGCGCTGCTGCTGTCCGCCCGAAAGCTGCGCCGGGCGACGGCTGATGAAACTGCCCATCTGCACCATGTCGAGCGCGCGTTTGACCTTGGCCTCGCGCTCGGATTTGCCCATGCCACGCACTTCCAGCGGAAAGGCAAGGTTTTCCCCCACCGTCATATGCGGAAACAGCGCGTAATTCTGGAACACCATGCCGATGCCGCGTTTGTGCGGCGGCAGGTCGTTGATATTGGCGCCCCCCAGGAGGATGCGCCCGTTGGTGGCGGTCTCGAACCCGGCCAGCATCATCAGGCAGGTCGTCTTGCCCGAGCCCGAGGGGCCCAGCATGGTCAGGAATTCGCCCTTGCCGATGGCGAGGTTGAGATCTTTCACAACCAGCGTTTCGCCATCATAGCTTTTCTGGACATGATCGAAAACGACGAAGCCTTCGTCGGGTGTGGTAGCGGTCAACTCGGGCTCCCCGTGATTTTTCTGGTTCGTTAGCTCCCGTGGGGGCAACTAAAACAGCCACGTCCCGATATTTCAACCGTCAATTCGGCGATTGTGCAAAGCCGCCCCGACCGCCGCCGATTGGGTCACAAAACCGTCAAAATGCGCCCTGTTGCAGGTGCGCAGCGACCATTTCGCACAGGCAGCGCGATCAATTTGGCGGCGCGGCAAAACCGGCAGGGCGGGGGCGCCATAGACCTTTTGGGCGGTTTGCCCCCCCCAAAGCACGGCAGCAAGCCGTGGAAGGGCGCGAATCACCTCTTGCCGCTGCGTCACCTCGAGCAGGGCGAAGCCCCGCGCGCTGGGCCAGAAGCTCTCGACCCAGAGCCCCTCGACCGAGATCAGCGCGTGGCGCGGCAACAGCAGGTGGTGATAGTCCTGCACCTTGTCGTGCCGCATCTGCCCGCGCAGAACCCGCGCGCCCCCCCAGCCCGAAGCGGCAAGATGGCCCGCCCGCACCAGCGCGCCGTCCGGCCCCTCGGGCACCGCCACCGCATGAAGCGCCGAAAGCCGCACCGGCTGCGCATTGCCCAGCCGCCCGGCCTTGATCTCGACCGGCAGCAGCTTTGGCTCGGCGCGCATCTCGGCCCCGCTGACCCGCCGCCGCCCCGCCCAAAGCACCGGCAGCGGCGGGCCGTCGCGGGTATCGACAAGATCACCGGGGCGCAAAACCTCGACCGGCACCAGGCCGCGCGGCGTGGCCAGGCGCATTCCCGCCGCGATACAGGGAATGCCGATGGCATGAAGCGCCTGCGCCCCGCTGATCGCTGCGGGCGCCACGCCAAGCAGGGTGACGCTTTCGCCGCCCGGAAAGCTCAGCACGGCATTGCCCGAACCGTCGTCGGAAACCGTCACATCCCAGGCATTGACCGGGTTGTTGGCACCGTCGTGCAGACCGCTCACATCAAGCTGATCGGTGCTCAGTGCGCCATTGGGCGCGATGTCGAAATCGGCAACGAAATCGGCGCCGCCGCCATCGGCCAGCACGATGCGGTCCAGGCCGGTGCCGGTGGTGATGCTGTCATTGCCAGCCCCCCCGGCCAGGGTATCGTTGCCCTCGTCGCCCAAAAGCGTGTCATCGGCGCTGCCGCCATAAATCAGGTCGTCGCCGGTATAGCCGTCCAGCATCTGCGCCGCGCCCGAAGCGCGGGCATCGAGCGTATCGTCGCCCGACCCCGCCCAAATCTCTTCGATCTCGCTGAAACTGATACTGGTGCCGGCGGCGGTATCGCTGGCGGTGCCGGCCTCGGAGCCGGTGAACACAACATTGATCGCGCCGGTGGCGTCAATATTGAGCAAGTCGGCATCGCCATTGCCCGCATCTTCGCCACCGATGACCAGATCGTTGCCGGAACCGTCGGGGAAATAGAACTCATCGGTCCCGGTTCCGCCCGCAAGCGTGTCATCGCCCGCGCCGCCGTTCAGAAAGTCATCGCCGGAGCCGCCGGTGATGCTGTCATTGCCCGCGCCACCGTCGAGGAACAGCCCCGATCCATCCAGCCCGGCATTGATCGTATCGGCATGGGCCGAGCCGGTGACGCCTTCGATATTGTCAAAACTGACGGTGCCGGTGGCGCTGGTGGCGGTGCCGTCTTCGCTGCCGGTGAAGGTGACCGAAACCGGAGAATCCGCCCCGGCAAAGGAGATCGTGTCCTGATCGTTGCCAAGACTGTCGCCCCAGACCGTATCGGCGCCCCAATACCCGGAAAAGGTGAAAATATCGGCATCGGCGCCGCCATAAAGCACATCGTCGCCGGTGCCACCGTTGAGCGTATCGTCACCGGCATCGCCCCAAAGCGTGTCATTGCCCTCGTCGCCCAGCAGCCAGTCGTCGCCCTCGCCGCCGTGCAACTGGTCATTGTCGGCACCGCCGAAAATCAAATCGTTGCCGGTGCCGCCCCAGAGCGTGTCATGCCCCTGTTCGCCGATAAGCTCGTCATTGTCGGCGCCACCGTCGATCAGGTCGTTGCCCGCACCGGCCCAGATCGTGTCATTGCCCGCATCGCCATAAAGCGTGTCGTCAAAAACATAGCCTGCGGAGCCGGCGTAATCGTCGATCAGGTCATTGCCATCGCCGCCGTGAACGCTGTCGCCCGCCGCCTGCGTGGCGCCGCCGGTGCCAAACTGGATATTGTCGTCGCCAGTGCCGCCATCGACCGTATCGGCGCCAGCACCGGCGTTGACGCTGTCGTTGCCCGCACCGGCGGCGAGCGAGTCATTATACACCCCGCCCTGAATCACATTCGCCAGATCGGGGTCGAAACTCATCGATGCCAGCGATGTATAGGTCGGCCCGGTGCTGACATCGGGCACCGAGGAGACCTGATAGGTCACCCCCGGTTGCAGCGGCGCCGAGGTGACCTCGCCCACCACAACGCCGCCGATTTCCAACACATAAAGGGTGATTGTGCTGCCATCGGGGGCGGTGAAAACCGCGGACGCTTCGGCATAGACCCGCCCCGAGTAAAGCGTGGCGCCCGAGGCGTCGGTGACCACGGCGGTCTGGCCGGAGTCGTTGCCCAGCTCGTCGGCGAAATTGTCGCCCGCGAGGTTGGCGTCGTCGTCGGTGATGGTAAAGGTGCGGTGTGCGGTGGTGTAATCCCAGGCGGGGTCAACCATGAACCGCACGCCAGCCACCAGCGTTGTTCCGCCGCCTTCGACGAGGAACTGACTGCCGCTCAGGCCTTGAATTACATAGGTCGCCACGACCGATGCCCCGCTGCGCGTGCCCCTTGGCACAGATTCACCCGCCCACAGCCTGATGCGGCGGGATCAAGACGGGGTTAACGGCACCAGCCAACGGCAGCCGAAAACTGTGCGGCATTTTCGGAAAATGCGGCAAACCGCAGAGCGGGGAAAAGTCCGCCAAAGCAAAAGCCCCCTTGCGGGGGCTTTCGGCCGTCAGGCCAGTGGTGCGGTTGAAAAGACTCGAACTTTCACGGGAGTTACCCCACAGCGACCTCAACGCTGCGCGTCTACCAATTCCGCCACAACCGCACGTTCTGACTTGGTGAGGGCGCATTTAGCCGAGCACGGCCCGAATGAAAAGCCCCATTTTGCGGCTTTGGAAAAATCACCGCGAAAAGCAAAGGGGCGCCGGAGCGCCCCCTTTTCATTGGCAGGCCCCTGACCGTTACGGCGCGGCCTTGGCGCCGGTGGCCGGAAGCATGGCCGCGCCGGTGCTGACCAGTTTCGCCGCCGCCCCGGCAAAACCGGCAAGCCCGCCACTGGCGGCGGTCTGCGCGGGCGCGGGTACTTGTGCGGCAGTCTGCGGCGCGGCAACCGGCACCGGCAGCAGCGGCACCAGCGCGGCACGGCCATTGAGCGCCATCGCCGCCTTGTGGATCAGGCTGGAACGGTCGGCCTGCTCGGGCAGGAACACCGGCGTCTGCCCGATCGAGAGCGCATTGGCCGCCAGATCATACCAGTCCAGCGCCAGATCGGGATGCGCCTCAAGCCCCACGCCCGCCACCAGGTGATGGCCCAGCATTTCGGCATAGACCATGTTGCCCGCCCCGGTCAGCACCAGCGCCGAAGCCAGCGCCACAGCCGCATCATCGGCGCCATAGCCCGAACCAAGACAGACCTTCGAAGTCGCCACAAGCTGATCTTCGGGCATTCCCGATTGCGCGATCCAACCCTGGATCGAGGCTACCATGTCATCGCGCGGGGTGCTGGAAATCAGCGCCACCTGATCGGCCAGAGCCGCGCCAAACCCTTGGCATTGGGCCGAGATCTGCTCCGGTGTGAAGCCCTGGATCTGGCTGGCCAGGGCCTCGCCCTCGGCCCGCGCGGCGGCGGAAACGGCGCAGAACTGCTCGCCCAGCGCCTGTGCCGGGTCGCTCATCGCGGCCACCGTCTGCGGCGCGCCATTGGCCCCCGATTTTGTCGCGACCCCGGCGCAATAGCCCGCCAGAGTCAGTTTCGGGGCCGCCATCGCCGAACCGAACGAGGGCAGCGCCGGGGCGACGGGAAGGGCCGGCTGCGCCGCCATCACCGCCGGCGGCAACGCCGAACCGGGCATCGGCATGGGGACGGGCGCGACCGGCTGCGCCGCCATCACCGGCGCCCCGGCCGCCACCTGGCACAGCCCGTGGGTGCAACTGAACGCGGCAGGCGTCGCCCCGGCAAGCTGAAAATCGTTGCGCTGATAGCCCTGCGGCGTCGAGGCAAAGACCCGCACCGTGCAGGCCGGGCCATTGCACCAAAAGCCCGAGCCGGTCACTGAGGTGTCGATCAGGTAATCGGTGCGGCCATCGGCATTCATGTCGGCCAGCTGGATGAACCCGGCCCGCTGGATCAGCTGATCGGGCTCCACATTCGAATTGCGGGCAATTTCAAACACCGCCGCCGAAACATCGGGGGGCAGCCCGCCAATCGAGCCGCCGGCATAGGTTGAGCCGCCCGCCCCGCCCAGCATCTCGTCGCGCTGCGCCAGAAGCATCCCGCGCATCCCCTGCGGACCCGAGACCACCTGCGCCACCTGCGGCCCGCCGATCAGCGCCCGGTTATAGGCGGTCACCAGAATCTGCCGCTCCATCTCGGCCAGTTGGCCGGTGGCGGGGAAGTTCAGCAGCGCCTGATACTGCGAAATGGCGGCGCGCGATTTTGCCCCCAACACGCCGTCGGGCGTGCCCACCGGATAGCCGAAATAGTTCAGCGCCGTCTGCACCTCGCGGTTCTGTTCGCGCTGATAGCTTGACACGGCGGGCTTCGCCGGCGCGGTGCGGCGCGGCGCGCTGCGCGTGCGGTTGCGGTTCGCCTCGTTCACGATCGCGCCGCCAATGATCCCGCCGATGATACCCCCCACCACATCCGAACCGCCTGCCGCCACCGGCGCGCCGCTGTTCAGAGCCACCCCGAGCGAAACCAGCCCGGCAACCAGATGACGACCCTTCATGACTTCCTCCAAATGCAGGGGGCCAAGCCCCGTTGCGACACCCCGTTGCCGCCATGTGCGACGCGATGCCACCGATCAAACCATCGTGAAGTGTTCGCCCGAATCGGCCTTGAGGCAAGGCATTTGTTCCCTTACCCAGAGCCAGGAAGGAGAAACCCATGCCCGAATGGATCACATCCGGCCGCCCCGTGCCCTATCCGCAGGCGCTGGCCTTCATGGAGGCGCGGGTGGCCGCGATTGCCGCAGGCCAGGCCGATGAAGCGATCTGGCTGCTGGAACACCCGCCGCTTTACACCGCCGGCACCTCGGCGCAGGCGGCGGACTTGACCGACCCCGACCGCTTTCCGGTCTATGAGGCCGGGCGCGGCGGGCAGTACACCTATCACGGCCCCGGCCAGCGGGTGGTTTACGTCATGCTCGACCTGAACCGGCGCGGCCGCGACGTGCGCTGTTTCGTCCGCGCGCTCGAAGGCTGGGTGATTGCCGCTTTGGCCGAGTTCAACGTGGCGGGCCATATCCGCGAGGGCCGCGTGGGGGTTTGGGTGGAACGCCCCGAAAAGGGCCTGAATGCCGACGGCACCCCGTGCGAAGACAAGATTGCCGCCATCGGCGTGAAACTGCGCCGCTGGGTCAGCTTTCACGGCCTCTCGATCAATGTCGAACCCGATCTGAGCCATTTTTCCGGCATCGTGCCCTGCGGCATCCGCGACCATGGCGTGACCTCGCTGGTCGATCTGGGCCTGCCGGTCGGCATGGCCGACCTCGACACCGCGCTGCGGGCCAGTTTTGAGGCGGCCTTTGCGGCAGGATGCACCGGCGCGGTGCGATAGCGCTATTCGATCAGCCGCTGCGTGATATAGTCCCAGACGATCGGCGGCACGTCTTCCTGCGTCATCCGCTTTTTCATCCGCGCCAGCGCCAGCATGTTCCCGAAGCCGGGCTGCACCGGCTCCAGATAGCAGCGCGACAGCCGTCCGAACCCCTGAATTTCTCCGCGCCCCAGCGCCACATAACCGATCATCGAACCGTCGGCGATGGTCGGGTTTTGCTGGAAATGCACCATCGAGATCCGATGCACGGGCCGGGGATGAAAGAACAGGAACACCAGCCCGTCGGGGGCATCCAGCACCGCCCCGCGCACCTCGCGCTGGCGGCGAATATCGGGGCCGCCGGTTTTTGGAAACACCCAGCGGCCGTGGTAGAACCGCAATTGCCGCACCCCGGCAACGGTGCGGACCTGCACGACAAAGCACACCAGCAACCGCGTATCCGCGGCATCACGGGTCCAGAGCCGGTAAAGACCATCCGCCAGTTTGCCGGGGGGGACGGAATAATCCTCGCCGCGCAGCACAAAGCCGAACATCTGCGCCATTTCCGGGCGCAAACCTTCGGCCTGCACCGCAAGCCCGCTGGTTTCGATTTCGTCGAGGGTTGCGGTCAAAATCCGCGAATCGACGCCGAAATAGTCGCAGATACGCTTGAGAACCGCCGGTTTCGGCACCGCCTCGCCGCGCAGAAAGCGGTGAAACTGGACATGGCTGATATCCAGATCCCGCGCAATCGCGCTCACCGAGGGCTTGCCCTCGCACAGGATGCGCAGGTTTTTGGCAAAAATCCGCTGAATACTCACAAACGACCCCAACCATCCGACCAACCCGGTTCGGGCCCAGACCAAAACAGCCTAGCCGAATGCCTTCGGCGGCTCAAGAAATCCGTTGGGCCCGCCGGTGAAGCCCGAAAGATACCGCCCCGGCAGGCCGGCCAGCCGGGCGCCCCCGGCTGGCCGGCCCGTCACGGTCTCAGGCGATCTTGCGCGAAAGCCGCGCCGCCAGACGTTGCAGATCGGCGGCAACCAGGATCAGATGCGCCTGCAAGGCCACCTCGCCATCGCCCGCCGTGGCATAGACATAGTCCTCCAAAAGCTGGCCTGCCTGTGCCAGAAATGCCACCGGAGACCCCTGCGGGTCTCCCGTTGCGTCACGCAACGGCAGGTTGATTACGTTTTCCATCATGTCACTGGTCCCCTGAGCCGAAAGTCTCTCAAGCCCGACTGTGACGTAACGTCGCTTGACTGACGAGACTCGAAGCTGAACATGCCATGTCAATTCTGAACATCGCGCCGGGCCATCTGCCGGATGGGGCCGCAGGATGGCGGGCCTTCACCCTTCGGCAAGGGTTTGGCCCCATAGTCCGGCCCGTGCCGCCTGCGCCCCGCCTGCAACCGACATATTGTGATATGCGCGACCTTTTGCCCTGTGGTATGGGGGGGCGGAGGCAAAGTAATTGCCCCCCTGCCCCCCGGTCGGGCCGGGTCAAGAAACAGACCAAGGAACCTGCGATGAAGATCAGCCTTTACGCCACCCTCGCCGCTCTCGCTCTGGCCACGCCGTCCTTTGGCCAGGACGTTGCCGCCGGCGAAAAAGAATTTGCCAAATGCAAGGCCTGCCACGCGATCATTGCCGATGACGGCACCGCGATCGTGAAAGGCGGCAAGGTCGGCCCGAACCTTTACGGCGTCGTTGGCCGCGCGGTCGGCTCGGTCGCCGATTTCAAATACAAGGATGCGATCCTTGCCGTCGGCGCCACCGGCATGGTCTGGGACGAGGCCGAACTGGCCACCTACATGACCGACCCGGTCGCCTGGCTCAAGGACAAGACCGGCGATGCCGCCGCGAAGTCGGGCATGACCCACAAGCAAAAGGCCAAACAGGCCGACATCGCGGCCTATCTGGCCTCGGTCAAGCAATAAGCCACAGCACGCCGCGCCATCGGCGCGGTGCGGGCCCGGTCGGTTCTGCCGGCCGGGCCTTTTGCTGTGCCCCCACCCGATAGCCCCCACCCGGACAGGCTTGCCCCAGCGGCCGCCGCAGGGCGCGGAGCGAAGCGCCGCACCGAACCGCCGCACCGCCCCCTCCGGGTGCGACATTTTTTCGCAGTTTCAGCATATCCTTTGTTGCCCGAAGGCTTTTTGCAGCCTAACCTTTCGCTTGCAGGCGCAGGGAAGGGAGAGCCCTCCGCCCGCTTTGGGAGGGAGATCAGCATGGCGGACGCAGCCGTTCACGGCGGTGCGCATGGGCAGACGGGGTTTTTCACCCGCTGGTTCATGTCCACCAATCACAAGGATATCGGGATACTTTATCTGTTCACCGCCGGGGCCGTCGGCCTCATATCGGTGCTGTTCACCGTTTACATGCGGCTCGAACTGATGCACCCCGGCGTGCAATACATGTGCGAGGAAGGGGCGCGCTTCGTGGCCGATGCGGCCCAGCCCTGCACACCGAACGGGCATCTGTGGAACGTGATGATTACCTATCACGGCGTGCTGATGATGTTCTTCGTCGTCATCCCGGCGCTTTTCGGCGGCTTTGGCAACTATTTCATGCCGCTGCATATCGGTGCGCCGGACATGGCCTTTCCGCGGCTCAACAACCTCAGCTACTGGCTTTATGTGGCCGGTGTGGCGCTGGGTGTGGCTTCGCTTCTGGCGCCGGGGGGCGGCGGGCAGGCCGGCTCGGGCGTGGGCTGGGTGCTTTACCCGCCGCTTTCGACCAACGAGGGCGGCTATTCGATGGACCTTGCCATCTTCGCCGTCCATGTCTCGGGTGCCAGCTCGATCCTTGGCGCGATCAACATGATTACCACCTTCCTCAACATGCGTGCCCCCGGCATGACCATGCACAAGGTGCCGCTCTTTGCCTGGTCGATCTTTGTCACGGCCTGGCTGATCCTGCTCAGCCTGCCGGTGCTGGCCGGGGCCATCACCATGCTGCTGATGGATCGCAACTTCGGCACCACCTTCTTCAACCCGGCGGGCGGCGGTGACCCGATCCTCTACCAGCATATCCTGTGGTTCTTCGGTCACCCCGAGGTCTATATCATCATCCTGCCGGGCTTCGGCATCATCAGCCATGTCATTGCGACCTTTGCCAAAAAGCCGATCTTCGGCTATCTGCCGATGGTCTATGCAATGGTTTCAATCGGCGTGCTGGGCTTTGTTGTCTGGGCCCATCACATGTATACCGTGGGCCTCAGCCTGACCCAGCAAAGCTACTTCATGATGGCCACCATGGTGATTGCCGTGCCCACCGGGGTGAAGGTTTTCTCCTGGATCGCCACGATGTGGGGCGGCTCGATCGAGTTCAAGACGCCGATGCTCTGGGCCTTCGGCTTCCTCTTTCTCTTCACCATCGGCGGCGTGACCGGCGTGGTGCTGAGCCAGGCGCCGCTCGACCGCGTCTACCATGACACCTATTACGTTGTGGCGCATTTCCACTATGTGATGAGCCTTGGCGCGGTCTTTGCCATCTTCGCCGGGGTCTATTTCTGGATCGGCAAGATGAGCGGCCGGCAATACCCGGAATGGGCGGGCAAGCTGCATTTCTGGGCGATGTTCATCGGCTCGAACCTGATCTTCTTCCCGCAGCATTTCCTGGGCCGTCAGGGGATGCCGCGCCGCTACATCGACTATCCCGAGGCCTTCGCCTATTGGAACTACATCTCCTCGATCGGCGCCTTCATCAGCTTTGCCTCCTTCGTGTTCTTTCTGGGCGTGGTGTTCTACACCCTGCGCTACGGCAAGCGGGTCACGGTGAAGAACTACTGGAACGAGCACGCCGATACGCTGGAATGGACGCTTCCCTGCCCGCCGCCCGAGCATACGTTCGAGCAGCTTCCCAAGCGCGAAGACTGGGACCGGGCCTTGGCGCACTGACGCCAGACGCGAGAGCCGATCAAGGCCCCGAGGCAACTCGGGGCCTTTGCCGTTTCGGGGGCCGTCAAGAAACGCCAAGGAACAGCGGTTCCAATCCGGGGCGATTCGGCGAGAAAACGCACAGCAATCCGAAAAAATACCGTCTCGCGCCGGAACGATTTTCCGAGTTTCCGGCCATTTCCCCTGCGCCCGTTCGCCACCCGGTGCGCCCCTGCCGCCGCCGTTCCGCGCCCGCCTCGCCCGCCCCGACAGGGGTCTTATTTCCCGCCCCCGGTTGCCGCGCCGCCCCCCGAAGCGCGATAGTGAGGGGGCAAGGAAAGGAACCGCCATGGCCTTCGCCCTCCCCCCGGACTGGATTTTCGGCCTGCTTGGCGGGCTGATGATCGGCGCCTCTGCCGCGCTTTTGCTTTTGGGCAACGGGCGGGTGCTGGGCGCCAGCGGCATTGCCGGGCGGCTGCTGGAGCCGGGCGGCACCGATGACTGGCTGGACCATGCGGCCTTTCTGGCGGCGCTGGTGCTGGTGCCGGGTCTGGCCGTGCTGGCCTTCGGGCGGCCCGGCTTTGAAATCACCGGCAATCTGCCGCTTTTGCTGCTGGCGGGGCTGGCCGTGGGCTTTGGCACACGCATGGCCAACGGCTGCACCTCGGGGCATGGGGTGGTGGGCATGGCGCGGCTCTCGCGCCGCTCGATTGTCGCCACGCTGGCCTATCTTGCCCTGGGCTTTGCCACCTTCCACCTTGCCCGCCATGTTCTGGAGATCCTCTGATGCGTCGCACCCTCTGGGCGCTTTCGGGCGCGCTGTTCGGCCTTGGGCTGCTGGTCTCGGGCATGACCAACCCGGCCAGGGTGCAGGGCTGGTTTGACCTTGCCGGCCAATGGGATCCGACGCTCGCCTTTGTGCTGGGGGGTGCGCTGGTGCCGATGATCCTGGCCTGGCGCATTGCCGCGCGGCGGGGTCGGGCGCTGACCGGTGCCCCCCTGCCCGCCCTGCCGCGCCAAACCATCGATGCGCGGCTGCTGGGCGGCTCGGCGCTGTTCGGCTTTGGCTGGGCGCTTTCGGGGCTCTGCCCCGGTCCGGCGCTGGCCTCGGCCAGCTGGAGCGGCGCCTCGGGCGCCACCTTCGTGCTGGGGCTGGTTGGCGGCATGGGCCTGTGGCGCGCGGTGCAGATGCGCCGGGTGCAACCCGCCTGAGCCTGCGGAACCGCCCGAACAAAGCCCCCCGGCCTCGGCGCCACCGGATCCGGCGGCACCGGCCCGGTCTGGCGCGCCGCGATTACCCCAGCCGCGCCTTGACCATCGGGCCTACCGCGCCGAAATCCATCTGCCCGGTGTAGCTGCCCTTCAGCTCGGCCATCACCCGGCCCATGTCGCGGATCGAGCTTGCGCCCAGCTTGCCGATTGCGGCGGTGATCGCCGCCTCGACCTCGGCCGCGCTTAACTGTCGTGGCAGGAATTCCTCGATCACGCCGATCTCGGCCAGTTCCTTCTCGGCAAGTTCCAGCCGCCCGCCTTCTTCGTAGGCGCGGGCCGATTCCTGCCGTTGTTTCACCATCTTGCCCAAAATGGCGAGAATCTCGGTATCGCCCACGGTGCCGCCATCGCCATCCGAGCGCGCGGCGATCTCGCGGTCCTTGATCGCGGCGTTTATCAGCCGCAGCGTCGAAAGCCGCGCCGCCTCGCGCGCCTTCATCGCTTCCTTCAGCGCCGCACTCAGCCGGTTGCGCATCTCCATGGTCTTACCCCTCACCCTGGCCCTCGCCTTGGACAGTGCCACCATAGCCAAAAGCGGCGCCCCGCACAACAGAGCCAAGCTATTGATTTTACATCATTTCATCATTTACCCAAAGGCCTTGACCCGGCCCCGCGCAGCCCGTAGGTTCCGGCAGATTTTGCCCAGGGGAGTCGTGCCATGCCTGTGAACACCCACGCATCGGAAAAGCCCACCGCGCTGATCGCGCTGGCTGACGGACAACTCTTTTACGGGCGCGGTTTCGGGGCTTCCGGCGAAACGGTGGCCGAGCTGGTCTTCAACACCGCGATGACCGGCTATCAGGAAATCATGACCGACCCGTCCTATGCCGGGCAGGTGGTCACCTTCACCTTCCCGCATGTGGGCAATGTGGGCGTGACCCCCGAGGACGAGGAATCGGGCGAAGTGCCGGCGGCGGCGGGGCTGGTGGTGAAATGGGATCCGACCGAGCCGTCGAACTGGCGCTCGACGGGGCGGCTTGCGGATTGGCTGCTCAAACACGGGCGCATCGGCGTGGGGGGGGTGGATACCCGCCGGCTGACCCGTGCCATCCGCCAGCAGGGCGCACCGCATGTGGCCATCGCCCACAACCCCGAGGGCGTCTTTGACATCGATGCGCTGGTGAAAAAGGCCCGCGCCTGGAAGGGGCTGGTGGGCCTCGACCTCGCCAAGGATGTCACCTGCGCGCAGGGCTATCAGTGGAACGAGATGCGCTGGGCCTGGCCCGAAGGCTATCAGAACCGTCAGGGCCCCGGTTTCAAGGTGGTGGCCATCGACTACGGCGCCAAGCGCAACATCCTGCGCTGCCTGGCCTCGGCGGGCTGCGAGGTCATCGTTCTTCCGGCCTCGGCCAGTGCCGAAGAGGTGCTGGCCCACAACCCCGAAGGGGTGTTCCTGTCGAACGGCCCCGGCGACCCGGAGGCCACCGGCGCCTATGCGGTGCCGATGATCCGCGACGTGCTCAAGACCGATCTGCCGGTGTTCGGCATCTGTCTGGGCCATCAGATGCTGGCGCTGGCGCTGGGCGCCAAGACCATCAAGATGAACCACGGCCACCACGGCGCCAACCATCCGGTGAAAGACCTCACCACCGGCAAGGTCGAAATCACCTCGATGAACCACGGTTTCGCGGTCGATGCGCAGACCCTGCCCAAGGGCGTGGCAGAGACCCATGTCAGCCTGTTCGACGGTTCGAACTGTGGCATCGCCCTGCAAGACCGCCCGGTCTTTTCGGTGCAATACCACCCCGAGGCGAGCCCCGGCCCGCAAGACAGCTATTACCTGTTCGAGCGCTTTGCCGCCGCCATGCAGGCGCGCCGCGGCGCCTGAAACCGCTCCTTCCGCCGCATTCGGGGCGAAAGCCCCCGTCCGGGCACGAAAATGCCTTGCCGGGGCCACAGGTTGTTAACCCTCCATTAACCAACTGAGCGGAAAGCTTGGCGCCGGGACAGTAACGGCTGGGGGGCCGTGATGAGACAGGCTGCACAACCATCAAGTGTATCGGCGCCGGACGGCCTTGCGGAGCGCGTTCTGGCGCCCGATGCGGCGGCGGCGCGCTATTCCGGGCTTGCCCCGGCCCTGACCAGCCTGCCCGCCAACCCCGATACGCCCCGCCCGCGCCGCAACCGCACCCCGCTGGGCCAGATCTTGCTGGAAATGGGGGCGGTGCGCCCCGGTGACCTGCTCAAGGCGCTGGCGCTGCGCAACCGGCAGGATGTGCGTCTGGGCGACATTCTGCTGACCCATGGCTGGGTCAGTGAAACCGATCTGATGGCGGCGCTGGCGCGGCAATGGGGTGCGGCGGTGGTCGATCTGATCGCCGAGCCCCCGGATCCGCGGATGATCGATGCGCTGGGCCCGGAACTGTGCCTGCGCGAGGCCATGGTGCCGTGGCGACGCATGGGGGGCATTACCCTTGTGGCCAGCGCGCGGCCCGAACATTTCGCCCGTCTGCGCGACGACCTGCCCGACCGGCTTGGCCCCTATCGCATGGTTCTGGCGCCTGAGCGCGATGTTCACGCAGCACTTCTGGCACGCCGCCAGACCGCGCTGATCCGCCGTGCCGAGGCCAAGGTCGATCCCGATCAAAGCTGCCGCACCCGCAACGAGGGCCTGGCCTCGCGGCTGGCGCTGGCGGTTGTCGGGCTGTCGGCGCTGGGGTTGCTGCTGGCGCCGGTGGTGGTTTTCGGGCTGCTTTTCGCCTGGGCGATGGTCACGCTGTTTGCCACCATGGGGCTGAAACTTGCCGCCTGGCTGGCCGAGCTGCGAGCGCAGCGCCGTGCCACCGCCGCCCTCACCGCCGCCGCGGCCCCCACCGCCGCGGCCGCCCAGCCGCCGTCGCGCCTGCCGATCATTTCGGTCATGGTGCCGCTTTTTCACGAACGTGACATTGCCGAACGGCTGGTGGCGCGTCTGGGCCGGCTCAACTATCCGCGCGAGTTGCTCGATATCCTGCTGGTGGTGGAAGAAGATGACCTGACCACCCGCGAGGCGCTCGGGTGCCAGCCTGCCGATCTGGATGCGGGTCGTCTCGGTGCCCGCCGGCCCGATCAAGACCAAGCCACGGGCACTGAACTATGCGCTCAACTTTTGCCGCGGCTCGGTGGTGGGCGTCTATGACGCCGAGGACATGCCCGAGCCCGAACAATTGCACGTCGTCGCGCGCCGCTTTGCCGAAAGCCCGCCCGAGGTGGCCTGCCTGCAAGGCATTCTCGATTATTACAACCCCCGCACCAACTGGCTGAGCCGCTGTTTCACCATCGAATATGCGGCATGGTTCCGCGCCATGCTGCCCGGCCTTGCGCGGCTGGGCCTGGTGGTGCCGCTGGGGGGCACCACGCTCTTTTTCCGCCGTGAGCCGCTGGAAAGGCTGGGCGGATGGGATGCCCACAATGTCACCGAAGATGCCGATCTGGGCATTCGTCTGGCGCGGCAGGGCTACCGGACCGAACTGATCCCCGCGGTCACCTACGAAGAGGCCAACTGCCGCACCCTGCCCTGGATCAAGCAACGCTCGCGCTGGCTCAAGGGCTACGCGATGACCTGGGCGGTGCATATGCGCAACCCGGCCCGGCTCTGGCGCGATCTGGGGCCAAAGCGGTTCTTTGGCGTGCAGATCCTCATTCTGGGGGCGCTTTCGCAATATCTCCTCGCCCCGGTGCTGTGGTCATGCTGGCTGATCCTGTTCGGCTACTGGCACCCGATTGCCGATCTGATGTCGCCGGGGCTGGAAAAGCTGCTGCTCTTCGCCTTCGTGACGACCGAGCTCATCAATATCACGGTGGGTGCCTGGGCCGTGCGCGGCACCGAACACCGCCACCTGATCCCCTGGGTGCCAACGCTGCATGTCTATTTTCCGCTTGGCGCGCTGGCCGGCTGGAAAGCGATTTACGAGGTGATCGCAAAGCCCTTCTACTGGGACAAGACCGTGCATGGCGTCTTTGACACGATCCATCACATCGCCGCACCGGGGGCGCATTCCGATCTGGTGCCCGCCATCGCCGCCGCCGCGCGGCTCAAGCCCGAACCCCAGCGCACCGCGCTGGCCCCGCTGATCGACTGATCCGGTTCAGCCCCGGTCCTTGCGCCCGCCCGCGGCATCAAGCTTGAGCCGGGTTTCGAACGCCTGCGAGATGTGATCGCGCAGCGCCTGCGCGGCGGCCTCTTCGTCGCCGGCGCGAATCGCATCGACGATGGCCTGATGCTCGCTCAGCGCCCGCAGCCCGCGCCCTTCGGCGGCCAGCGAGGTATTGGCCAGAAGCGCCATCGAGCGGTGCACAAGGTCGAGTTGCTGCACCAGATAGCGGTTGTGCGAGGCCAGATGAATCTGCCGGTGAAAGCGTTTGTTGGCGCGGCTCAGCGCCATCGGGTCGTTTTGCTGGGCGCGGTCTTCCTCGATCATCTCCTGCAGCACCCGCACCTCTTCGGGGGCGGCGTGTTTGGCCGCCAGCCGCGCCGCCAGCGCCTCCAACTCGGCGCGCACCACATAAAGCTCGGCCAGTTGGTTGTGATCGAGCGAGGCAACAATCAGCGAGCGGCCGTCGCGGGCCAGCATCGACTGCGTTTCCAGCCGTTGCAGCGCCTCGCGCACCGGCGTGCGCGACACCCCGAAACGCTCGGCCAGTTCCGATTCCACCAGCCGGTCGCCGGGGCGATACAGCCCGGCATCGATGGCCTCCAGAATCAGCGTATAGGCGTCTTTTTGCATGACCGAGCCGTGCCTTCCCCTTGCTTGTGCCCTCAAGGGCCGGGCAAACTTAGGCGCAGCCCCCCGCGCTGACAAGCCGCATCCTGCCGCAGCCATTGCAGGCCCCGGCGGTTGCGCCTAACCTGCCGCCATGCCCGCGCCCAACACCCCCCCCGACCAGACCGCAGACCAGACCGCAGACCAGCCTGCCGAAGCCTTTTGGCATGTGCGCGACTGGGTGTTCGATCTCGACAACACGCTTTATCCGCCCTCGGCACGGCTCTTTGACCAGATCGAGCTGCGGATGACCGATTTCGTCATGCGGGCGCTGGCCTGCGACCGGGACCGCGCCAACCATCTGCGCGACCATTACTGGCGGCTTTACGGCACCACCCTGGCCGGGCTGATGCATGAACATGGCATCGACCCCGGCCCCTATCTGAGCGATGTGCACGACATCTCCCTGCATCCGCTGCACCCCGACCCCGCCCTGCGTGCCGCCATCGCCGCGCTGCCGGGGCGCAAGATCGTGTTCACCAATGGCAGCGCCCCCTATGCCGAGCGGGTTCTGGCGGCGCGCGGCCTCAGCGGGCTGTTCGATGGCGTCTTTGGCGTGGAACATGCCGATTTTCACCCCAAGCCGGCGCAGGCGGCCTTTGAGGCGGTTTTTGCCAAGGCCGGGGTCACCCCGGCGCGGGCCGCGATGTTCGAGGATGACCCGCGCAACCTTGCGGTGCCCCATGCGCTGGGAATGCGCACCGTGCATGTCGCCCCCGAACCGCTGCGCCAGGCCCATATCCAGCACCACACCAACGACCTGCCCCGGTTCCTCGAAGCGCTGCGCCATCCGCGTCATCGCGGAAGAAACGGTTAACCGCGACAGTTTGTCGCTGTTTCCCGATGCCGCATACCTCTGTATGCAGGACAGGTTGTCAGGGAGACAACAAGGGAGCATTGCCATGACCATGACCACCGCAGACAGCGGCGTTGTTTCGGCTGCAAGCCACGACCACGTTGCGAAAAAAGACTATTCCGCCGCTATGTATCTGATCGCCGCCGCCATCTTGCTGGTGACGGTTGGCGCGACAGCCTTCATGGGAATCGGCGGGCTGATTCTGGTGGGCGTCGCCGCCACCTGGATCATCCTCGCCTTTCTCGTGGTGATGACCGCGGGGGGCTGACGGCC
>CAZPWV010000011.1:0-19571 GCA_964590825.1 uncultured Rhodobacter sp.
GTTTCGGCTTGCCCTCCGCGTCAGCCCCAGGTCGGGTGAAAGCGATTTGCGGGCGACAGCGTGAAGATCTCGCAACCATCGGCGGTGACCCCCACCGAATGCTCGAACTGCGCCGACAGCGACTTGTCACGGGTCACCGCGGTCCAGTCGTCGGAGAGCACCTTGGTCTCGGGCCGGCCCAGATTCACCATCGGTTCGATGGTAAAGAACATGCCCTCTTCCAGCAGCGGGCCCGAGCCCTTGCGCCCGTAATGCAGCACATTGGGCGGTGCATGAAACACCCGCCCCAGCCCATGGCCACAGAAATCCCGCACCACCGACATGCGCTGCGCTTCGACATATTGCTGAATCGCAAAGCCGATATCGCCAAAGGTATTGCCCGGCCGCACCTGCTCGATGCCCAGCATCAGCGCGTCATGGGTGACCTGAATCAGCCGCTCGGATTTGCGGCTGAGGTTGCCGGCCACATACATCCGCGAGGTGTCCCCAAACCATCCGTCCAGAATCACCGTCACGTCGATGTTGAGAATATCGCCGTCTTTCAGCACCTTGGCGCCGGGAATGCCGTGGCAGACCACATGATTGACCGAAATGCACGAGGCATGTCTGTAACCGCGATAGCCGATCGTGGCCGAGGTCGCACCCAGTTCCTCCACCCGGTTGCGGACAAAATCGTCCAGCGTTTCGGTGGTCACGCCGGGGGCGACCAGCGGCGCCACCTCGTCGAGGATCCGCGCGGCCAGATGGCCGGCCGCCTGCATCCCCTCGAAATCGGCGGGTTCGTAAATTCGGATACCGTCCCTGGTCGCACGGCCTTGGGCGTCTTTCACGGCTGAACTCCTGTTGGCTTGGCCCCTAGATAGTCACAAAACTTCCGCTTGGCCAGAGCCGGGCTTTCCCAGCGCGGCGGCGCCGCTTATACCGGGGCAAAAGGAGGCCGCAATGCCCAACCCCACCGCTGCGATCCTGATTATCGGCGACGAAATCCTGACCGGACGCACCCGCGAGGGAAATGCGCATTTTCTGGCCGGAGCGCTGGCCGGAACCGGGTTTGATCTGCGCCAGATCCGGGTGATTTCGGATGACCACGCCACCATCGTGGCCTCGGTGCGCGACCTTGCGGGCAGCCACGACCAGTTGTTCACCAGCGGCGGCATTGGCCCGACGCATGACGACATCACCGCCGATGCCGTTGCCGAAGCCTTTGGCCGCACCATCGCGGTGCGCGAGGATGCCCGGTCCCGTCTTGCCGCCCATTACGCCGCGCGAGGGGTAGAGTTCACCCCGGCGCGGCTGCGCATGGCCCGCATCCCCGAAGGGGCCAGCCTGATCGACAACCCGGTCTCTGGCGCCCCCGGCTTCAGCCTTGAAAACTGTCACGTCATGGCCGGGGTGCCGAATATCTTTCAGGCCATGGTCACCGGGCTTTTGCCGCACCTTGCCGGGGGCCGGCCGCTGTTGAGCCGGAACTGGCAGTTGATGGTGGCCGAAGCCGCAATTGCCGATACCCTGCGCGGGCTGGCCGAAGCGCATCCGCAGGTGTCGCTTGGGTCCTATCCTTTCGTCACCGACGGGTGTTACGGCACCAATCTCGTGGCGCGCAGCACCGATGAACCCGCACTCGAGGCCGCCCATGCCGCGCTCAAAGCCGCCTTTCCGGAGGGGCAATGACCGCCGCCCTCTTCGCCGCGATCGACGCCACCTGGCCCGCCGCCTCGACGCGGATGGCGGGAGGGTTTTGCATCCGCGAAGGTCTGGGCGGCGGCTCGCGGGTGTCGTCGGCCAGTCTGGAAACCGATGTCGCACAGGCCGATATCGCCGCCGCCATCGCCGCCCAGCGCACCTTGCGGCAAGAGCCGAAATTCATGCTGCGGCCCGGCGATGCCGCGCTTGACGCCGCCCTGGCTGCGATGGGCTTTGAACTGTTCGACCCGGTGGTGATCTATGCCGCGCCGCTGGCCGCGCTGGTCGCCGAGGTTCCCCCGGTCACCGCCTTTGCGCATTGGCCACCGCTGGCCATCACCCGCGAGGTCTGGGCGCAGACCGGCATCGGCGCCGAGCGGCAGGCGGTGGCCGAACGCGCCACCACCCCAAAGGCCGCCATCCTCGGGCGCAGCAGCGACCGCGCCGCCGGGGCGGCATTTGTCGCGCGGCATGGCGGCATTGCCATGGTCCATGCGCTGGGCGTACTGCCCGGATTTCGCCGTCAGGGGCTTGGCCGCGCGATGATGGCCGAGGCCTGCCGCTGGGCACAGGCCGAGGGGGCCGAAACCCTTGCCCTTGTCGTCACCCGCGCCAATGTGGCGGCCAATGCGCTTTATCTGGGCATGGGCATGAGCGCCGTCAGCGCCTATCACTACCGCCGCGAGGCCCGCCGATGAGCCGCGGGTTTGCCCATCTTCCCATGGTCCATCTTCCCGGCGCCCGCCGCGTCATGGCCAGCCTCACCCTCGCCCTCTTTGCCCTGCCTGCCGGGGCCGAGCCGCTGGCCCTGCAATTGCCCGAGCACGCCGCGATCTCTGCCGAGACGGCCAATCCTGCCACCTCCTATGCCTTGCTCACCGGCCCCTGGCAGGGCGGCACCAGCCCCGCAAGCGCGCTTGAGGGCATTCGCAGCGATACCGCCTGGCGGCTGCGCGGCAACCAGCAGACCACGCTGCAGATTCTCGCGCCGCTGCGCAGCCAGATCGAGGCAGCCGGCTATCGGGTGCTGTTCGAATGCGAGACCGACGCCTGCGGCGGGTTTGACTTTCGCTATGCGCTCGATCTGACCCCCGAACCCGAGATGCATGTCGATCTGGGCGATTTCCGCTATCTGGCGGCGCGGCGCGGCAGCGCATGGCTGGCGCTGACGGTGTCGCGCTCCTCCGAATCGGGGTTTGTCAACCTGACCACGCTGACCGAGCAGGCCATGCCCGGCACCGCCCCTGAAACCGCCCTGCCGCAACCGCAACCCGCCCCCGACCCCGCCGCCCTGCCCGACAGCATTGCCGGCGCGCTTGAAGGGCGGGGCAGCATGGCTTTGGACGATCTGGTTTTTGAAAGCGGTTCGTCGCAGCTTGGCGGGGGTGAATTTGCCTCGCTCGCAGCACTGGCCGATTACCTCGCCACCCGGCCCGAGGCGCAGGTGACATTGGTGGGCCACACCGACAATTCGGGCGGGCTGGCGGCCAATATCGCCCTGTCGAAGGACCGCGCCAGTGCCGTGCGCAAACGGCTGATCGAGGCGCATGGCGTGCGGGCCGGCCAGATCAGCGCCGAGGGGGCGGGCTGGCTGGCACCGCGCGCCAGCAACCTGACCGCCGAGGGCCGCGAGAAAAACAGAAGGGTCGAAGCCGTGCTGGCCTCGACCCCAAGGTGACGGCGCCAGACGGAGAAGGGCGCCGTGGGAGGGATGCTTGCAAGGGGCGGCTCACCAGTTGTCGGGGCCCTTGTCGGTAAAGGTCTGGGCAAGGAAATCGATGAACGCCCGCACCTTGGGCTGGGTAAACCGGCCCGGCGGATAGACCGCGTAGATGCCCAGGGTTTCCATCGGCAATTCCGGCATCGCCTCTTCGACCAGCCCCTGCTTCATCGCATCGGCATAAAGGAAGCTGGGCAGATAGGCGATGCCAAGCCCGGCAATGGCGGCATGAAGCAGCGATTGGCCGTCGTTCACCGTCAGCCAGCCGGCCGAGCGCACCTGGCGACGCTCGCCCGAGGGGGCGGTGATCTTCCAGACATTGCCATTCGACTGGTTCGAGTAATGCAGCAGCTTGTGATCGTTCAGATCGTCGATCTTTGTCGGCCGTCCGTAACGCTCGAAATATTTCGGCGAGGCGATCATCCGCTTGGCGGTATCGGTCAGCTTGCGGGCGCGCAGCGAGCTGTCTTCCAGCTCACCCACCCGGATGGCCATGTCGAAGCCTTCGGAAATCAGTTCCACATAGCGGTTGTTCAGCACCATGTTGACGGTGATTTCGGGGAACTCCTGCAGGAAATCGCCCAGCACCGGGCTGAGCAGGTTGACCCCGAAATCGGTGGCCACCGAAATGCGCAACAGCCCCGAAGGCGCCACCTGCATCGAGGTTACCAGCGCATCGGCCTCGCCTGCGTCATTGAGCACCCTGCGGGCACGGTCGTAATAGGCCAGACCGATTTCGGTGGGCGAAACGCGGCGTGTGGTGCGGTTGAGCAACCGCGCCCCGAGCCGGGCCTCCAGCGCCGAAACATGTTTGGAAACGGCAGATTTCGAAATGCCCATCTTCTTCGCGGCATCGGTAAAGCCACCTTGATCCACCACGGTGGCGAAGGCTTCCATTTCGGTCAGGCGATCCATTGTGCACCTTTCGGCAATGTTTCTCGGTTCATCGAGTGATGGGCGTCAATTCAGGCGCAAATGGGGCCTTGGGGGGACAATACCGGGGAATTTGCGCGGTTCGGGTGTGGCGCGGAAACGATTGTTGAGGCGACACGGGCCGGAAAGAGGCAGGAAAGGGGGCGTTGCCCCCTCGGCTGCGCCTCACCCCCAAGGTATTTTCGGCAAGATGAAAACAATCCCGGTGACGCGGCGTTTGGCGTGACAGCGGCCTGCGCGCAGGTCAGTTTGAACGCAGCCAAGGGAGGACACCATGAGCCAATATCCGCATCTGCTTGCGCCGCTCGATCTGGGGCATGTGGTGTTGAAAAACCGCGTGCTGATGGGTTCGATGCACACCAACCTCGAAGAGACCGGTGACTGGAACCGGGTCGCCGAATTCTACGCCGCAAGGGCGCGCGGCGGCGTGGGGCTGATGGTGACCGGCGGCATGGCGCCGAACCGCGAGGGCGGGGTGTTTCCCGGCGCGGCGGGGCTTTTTGGCCCGCAAGACATTGCCAACCACCGGATGGTGACCGAGCGCGTGCACGAGGCGGGCGGGCGCATTGCCATGCAAATCCTGCACGCCGGCCGCTATGCCTACGGGCCCGAATGCGTTTCGGCCTCGGCGGTGAAATCGCCCATCTCGCCCTTTGCCCCGAAGGAACTCGACGCGGCAGGGATTGAAAAGCAGATCGCCGATATCGCCACCGCCGCCGCCCGCGCCCGCGAGGCCGGCTATGATGGCGTCGAGGTGATGGGCTCGGAAGGCTATTTCCTCAACCAGTTTCTGGTGCGCCATGTGAACAGGCGCACCGACGATTGGGGTGGCAGCTACGCCAACCGGATGCGCCTGCCGGTGGAGGTGGTCAAACGGGTGCGCGCCGCGGTGGGCCACGATTTCATCGTGATCTTCCGTATCTCGCTGATCGATCTGATCCCCGATGGCTCCACTTGGGACGAGGTGGTGACGTTGGCCAAGGCGATCGAGGCGGCGGGGGCGAGCCTGCTCAACACCGGCATCGGCTGGCACGAGGCGCGTGTCCCCACCATTGCCACTTCGGTGCCCCGTGCCGCCTTTGCCTGGCTGACCGAGCGGCTGCGCCCCGAAGTCTCGATCCCCGTCATCACCTCGAACCGGATCAACACGCCCGAGGTGGCCGAGGGCATTCTGGCCGCGGGGCAGGCCGATATGGTCAGCCTGGCGCGGCCATTCCTCGCCGATCCGGAGTTTGTGAACAAGGCCGCCGAGGGGCGGGCAGCCGAAATCGCCCCCTGCATCGCCTGTAATCAGGCCTGTCTTGACCACACCTTTGCGGGCAAGATCTCAAGCTGTCTGGTCAACCCGCAGGCCGGGCATGAAACCGAACTGCGCATCAGCGCCGCCGAGGTGTCGAAGCGCATTGCCGTGGTGGGGGCTGGGCCGGCGGGCCTTTCCTGCGCCATCACCGCCGCCGGGCGCGGCCACGCGGTGACGCTGTTCGACCGCGCCGACGAAATTGGCGGGCAGTTGTGCCTGGCCCGCCGAATTCCGGGCAAGGAGGAATTCATCGGCCTCACCGATTGGTTCGCCACCATGCTGGCGCGCTCGGGCGTGAGCCTGCGGCTCGGCACCGAGGCCACGCCCGAGGCCCTGCAAGGTTTCGACGCAGTGGTGATTGCCACCGGCGTGACCCCGCGCAGCCCCGGCATCGAGGGCGAAGACCGGGCCGTGAGCTATATCGACATTCTTTCGGGGCGGGTGACTGCCGGGCCGCGCGTGGCGATTGTGGGGGCGGGGGGCATTGGCTTTGACGTGGCCGAATTCCTGAGCGTGGGCGAAAGCCCCACGCTGCACCCCGCCGAATGGATGCGCGAATGGGGCGTGGGCGATCCGGCGCAGGTGCCGGGCGGGCTGGCCGAGCCGCAGCCCGAACCGCCGGTGCGGCAGGTCACGCTGTTGCAGCGCAAGCCGGAAAAGCCGGGGCGGAAACTGGGCAAGACAACGGGATGGATTCACCGCGCCGCGCTGGCGGCAAAGGGCGTGAAGATGATCGGCGGGGTGAATTACGAACGTATCACCACCGAGGGGCTGCATGTCAGCCACGGCCCCGCCCGCGAAAACCCGTTGCTGATCGAGGCCGATACCGTGGTGCTTTGCGCCGGCCAGCTTTCGGAACGCAGCCTGGCCGTGGCGCTGGAGGCACGGGGCATCACGCCCCATGTCATCGGCGGGGCGGATCTGGCCGGCGAGCTGGACGCCAAACGCGCCATCGACCAGGGCACGCGACTGGGCGCAAAGCTCTAGCAGGGTGCAAAACGCCGGGGCGACCTTGACCCGGCCGGGGGAGTTCCCCCGATCCGTTGACGCGGGCCGCGGCCATCGCTTCGGACCGGACGCAACAGTTCCCCGCCGGACCGCCAAAGCGGCCCGGAAGCGTCTGCCCCGGCCATGGCAGGCGCGGTCGTTTAGGCGCCGGTTTCCACGCAATGCCGCCGGAAGGCGCGCTTGAGCATGTCCAACTCGGCCCGCAAAAGGTCGATTTCCGCGCGCAGGTCGTCTTCCAGCACCACGCCGGTGACGATGGTGAAGCGGCCCACCGTCTCGTCACCCTGACGGATCAGAAAGGTCTGCACCCCGTCGCTCAGCACCTCGGCCGGAATCGGCAGCCGCAGCCGCCAGCGCGCGGCCCCCTCGGGCGCGACGCTCAGCCCGGCAAGCGCCACCTCCTGATGCACCACCGTCAGCGCCGGTTCGGTGGCCCCGCTCCACAGCGCTTCCCAGTGCCCCGCGCGTATCCGCGACATTTCCAGCATCCGGCCCTCCTCAGATATCGGCGCGCGGATGGCGCGCAAAGGTCAGATCCCGCAGCACGACCTGGTTCATCTGCGGCCCCTCAAAGATCAGGTCGATCCAGGCCTTTTCCACCCGTTTCTCGTTCATCTTGGTGTAGGCAAGATCAAATTCGACGAATTTCTCGCCAATATGCAGCGGCAGTTCCCGCACCAGCTGATCGGTATTCGGACCGTGCTTGACATTCAGCCGACAAAAGATTTCCAGCGGCTTTTCCAGTTCCACATCCATGCTGAGCCGCAACAGATGGCTGCGCCGCAAGCCCTGCACACCGCTTTCGGGCAGGTCGAGCACCAGCGACAGGAACGAGCCATCAAAGCGGAACACATCCATCCGCAGCCCGAAGGGGGCAATATCCTGCGCCCGGCCATTGCGGATCTGGCGCAGCGTCAGTTCGCTGACCTTACAATCGTGAAACAGGGTCAGTTCGCTGCCCAGCGTGCTGCGCGTTTCCGCCCCGGCCATGCCCTGCGGGACCACCGGGCCACGCCAAAGCTCGGGGCGCCAGGCCCAGTCGCAGCCCAGCGGCCGTTCGATCCCGTCGCCGCCGCCCAGCGGCATCGCCAGTTGCCCCTCCGCCGCGAAAAGCACACGGTCAAGCACACGCCGGATCGACCGCGCATCCGTGCGCAACTGCCGCAGCGCGGCCGGCTCCAGCCCATGCACCAAGCGGGCCGCCCGCGTCCAGCGCGCCAGCATTCGGCCCTGCACCAGCCGATCCAGAAATGAGTTCGACTTTCCGGTCATCTGCACCACTTTGCCCCAGCACCGTTACCAAAACAGAAACAGTCAATCCCCGATGTTTCCTTTGGCACGAAGCGGCGCGAAAATGAAGCGGGAAAACCGATCATTTCCAAGCTTTTTCCGTAGCTTGCCCTATGGTTGTGCGGCCTGCGGCTTGACGCCACGGCAAGGTGTTTCAGTTTGCCGCGCGAATCGATGCGTCAAAGGCCTGCAACAGCGCCAGTTGCGTGGCATCATCCATGCCGCTGCCGGCAAGCGGCAAGACCGACAGGGCGCTGACATGCCCCCCCAGCCCGGTGATCGCCCGCCAATAGACCGGCTCGACCGGTGCGGCATCGGGGGCCGAACGGTCGGAAATCTTCAAGAGCAGCAGGCTTTGCGATGGCTCGACCGCCAGCACCTGCACATCCTCGGCCCGCCCCGACCGGGCCAACGCCGCCCGCCCGGCATCGGAATGGACAAAGGCCTCGAACCCCTCGAAAGCACCGTCAAGGGGGTGGTCGGCCAGCGGGCCAATGGTGGCGCTGAGCATGGCCCTGTGCACGGGGCGGGGGGCCTCGGGGTCAGCGGCGATGGCGGCGCAGTTGCCCCACAGCACAAAAGCCCCCTCGGGGCTGTCTTGCAAGGTCTTGCGATCGACGCAAAAGCCGGAGGGGGCGGCAAGGGTCAGGCGGCCATCCAGCACCTTGGCCCGCTCGCTGGCGCGCTGCGGCAACCCCGGCAGCGCCATCACGCAGCCCGAAACCAGAAATGCCGCACCAAGCGCGATCAGACCAAGACGCATTCTTTTCCCCACTCCGCCCCCTTCCTAGCAATGCGCGGGCGGAGCCGGCAAGAGCCCAAGGGTCGCAGAGCAGTTCAGCCGCGCAGTTCAGCGGCGCGGGCGCGGGTCTGGCAAATGCCCGGTGCCGCTGCCGGCTGCGGCAGGCAGGCGCAGCGCCAGCACGAAGATCAGCAGCGGCAGCAGCGCCTGCGCCAGCCCCATCACCGCCGCAATGCGCCGATCCGCGCCCGAGGCAAGCGCCACCGCCTCGCTGCCCAGTGTCGCCACCCGCCCGCCGCCGGGCAGCAGCACCGCCAGATATTGCGCCGCCGATACCGCAAAGCCCACCGCCGCGGCCAGCGCCATCGGGCGCAGCAGCAAGGGCAGCCGGATGGCGAACAGGCATCGCCACGGCCCCGCCCCAAGGCTGGCGGCGCTGCGCAGCATTTCGGGGCTCAGCGCCCGCCACGGGCCAGCCAGCGCAATCAGCACATAGGGAAAGACAAAAAGGCTTTGCGCCCAAAGCACAGCAACCCACCCAGGCGGCAGCCCCAGACGCAGAAAGGCACTGGTCAATCCGGGCAGAAAGCCGATCTGCGGCAGCAGCAGCGGCAGCAGCAGCACCGGACCAAGCCCAAGCCGGTGGCGGCTGCGGTCTTCGGTCTCGAGAACCGCCACCGCAAGCAGCAGCGAAAGCCCGGCACTGGCCAACCCGAGGCTTGTCGTGGTCCAGGCCGGAGCCAACCAGCCGCCTTGCACCCAAAGATCAAGGCCGGGGCTGGGCAGCGCCTCGGGCCAGGGCCAGCGGAGGGCAAAAGCCCAAAGCACAAGCACCGCGACCGCCGCCCCGAAAAGCCCCAAAGCCAGCACCAGAACCGGCCCGGCCATCGACATCATCGGCCGCGACGGCCGGGCATGCTCCCGCAGCGGCCAGCGCCGTGACAGCGCCGCCACCGGCCGCTCGGCCAGCCGCCAGGCCCCGGCAAGAACCGCCAGCGCCACCAGCAGCATCACCGCCAGCGCCGCCGCCGGGCGCATCATCGCGGCATCGGGGGCATTGAACAGCCGCAGGATCTGCACCGCCGCGGTGGGCGGATGCGACGGGCCAAGGATCACCGCCATATCGGCCACCGAAACCGCAAAAGCCAATGTGACGAACACCGGCCGCCGTAGGGCGGGGTAAAGCTGCGGCCAGATCGCGCGGCGCCAGACCGTCGCCCCGGTGTGACCGAGGCTGATCCCGGCCCGTATCTGCCCGGTCACCAGCAGGTTCATCGCGCCCGCCAGCACCATCAGCGTCAGAAACGGCAGTTCCTTCAGCATCAGCCCCAGGCTCAGCGTCAGCCCCCAGCCGTCGCCCACCGTCACCAGTGCAGGCGGCAGCACCCAGCCCGTCGCCCAGGGGCTGAATAGCCGCGCCAGCCAACCCGAGGGCGCCAGAAGAAACGCCAGCCCAAGCGCCAGCGCCGCGTGCGGCACCGCCAGAAGCGGCGCCAGAACGGGGGCCAGCGCCGCCTGCAGGCGCGGGCGCAAAACCAGCGCACGGCCCAGCACGAAGGCTCCGAGCAGGGCACCGAGCGTGGCGGCCAGCCCGCTGCCAAGGCTCAGCGCCAGGCCCCGCACCGCCCCCGGCAAGGCCAAAGCCTGCGCATAGGCCGCAAAACCGGGCCGCCCCGGCAGACCAAAGCTGAGCGCCAGCGTTGCACCCGCCCCGGCCAGAACCGGCAGCCCGATCAA
Source organism: uncultured Rhodobacter sp. (assembly GCA_964590825.1). Lineage (GTDB taxonomy): Bacteria > Pseudomonadota > Alphaproteobacteria > Rhodobacterales > Rhodobacteraceae > Rhodobacter. Next base: position 10,414 of record CAZPWV010000011.1, read on the forward strand.
CAACCAGACCAGCGCCCGCAGAACCGTCACGGTGCAGTGCGCCGCGCCCAGTCTTCGGTCAGCCGGGTCATCCAGCTTGGATGCGGCTCGGCCAGCGTCGGGCCCAGATCGGCCAGCTCCGGCAGGGCCGCCGCACGGGGCAGGGCGGCAAAGGCGGCCAAAGCCTCCGCATCCAGCCGCGCCGGATCCAGCACCGAATATGAACCCAGCACATGGATATCCTGCATCCGCGCCTGCGCCTCGGGCGAAAGCAGGAAATCGGCCACCACCATCGCCCCGGCACGATGCGCCGCATCATAGGGGATCGCCACGAAGGACACATTGCCAATGCTGCCCGCCTGCGGCACCCAGACCCGCATCGTTTCGGGCAACAACCCCTGCGCAATCAGCGCGGCGGGGGCAGCCGGGTCGAAAAACATCGCAACATCCAGTTCGGCATCATTCACCATCTGCGCCTGCACGCTTTCGTTCTCGGGAAAGGCCCTGCCCTGCCGCCACAGGTTTGGCCGCAGCGCATCATACCATTGCCAAAGCGGCGCGGTGGCGGCGGCATAGTTTTGCGCGGTGACCGGTTGCGCCAGCACCGCCGGATCGGGGGCCAGTTCAAGCAGAGCCTGCTTGAGAAAGGTCGCGCCGATGAAATTTGTCGCCACCGGATGGCTCAGCCGCCCCGGATGCGCGGCGGCCCAATCGACCAGACCGGCCATCGTGGCCGGCAGCGCGGGGCTGCGGGAGGTATCTTGCGCCAGCACGAATCTGGCCAGCCGCCACGGGGCCTCCATCCCGGCAACCGGAACGGTGAAATCGCGGCTGGCGGGGACAGAGGGGCCAAGATCGACAAAGGCGGCATTGGGCAGATCGGCCACAAAGGGCCCGTGCAGCAGCCCTTCCTGTTGCATCGTCAGAAAATTCGGCCCGTTGAGCCAGATCAGGTCAACGGCGCCGCCCTCGGTCTGGCCCGCTGCCTTTTCCGCCCGCACCCGCGCCACCGCCTCGGCGGTATCGGCCAGCTTCACCTGCCGAAGCTGCACGGCAAAACGCGCCTCGGTCTGCGCCCCCACCCAGGACAGGAAATCATTGGTGCGGGCATCGCCCCCCCAGGCATGGAAATAGACCGTCTGGCCCCGCGCCTCGGCAAGGGTTTCGGCCCAGTCGGCCAGAGCGGGCGAGGCGCAGATCATCAGCGCCGCAGCCAGAAAGCGTTTCATTCAGGTCTCCGAAAAAGCCCGCCAGCCCCAGTGCCAGCGGGTCAGGGTTGTCAGCGCGCAGAGCCCCGCAAACCCATAGGCCAGCGGCGCGAAAGCGGTGGGGAAAAGGCACATGGCCACGAAGACGGCAATCGTCTCGGCACCTTCGGCAAGGCCCCCGAGGTAATAGATGCCCTTTGCCGGAAAGGCGGCCGTCTGCATTTTGCGCCGCGCCGCGATGGCGGCAAAGGCCAGAAAGGAACTGGCCGTTCCGATGAAAGCGGCCAGCAGCACCGCCGCCGGCAGGGCATTGGCAGCAGGATCGGCAAGGGCAAAGCCCAGCGGCACCAGCGCATAGAACAGAAAATCGAGCGCGATATCGAGAAAGGCACCCCGGTCGCTGGGCCGGCCCAGCCGCGCCACCGCGCCATCCAGCCCGTCCGCCAGCCGGTTGAGCACGATCAGCCCCAGCGCCAGCATCGGCGCCAAGCCGAAAGCCAGCACCGCAAAGGCCCCGATCCCAAAAGCGAAACCGGCAAGCGTCACGGTATCGGCCCCGATCCCGGCCCGCGCCAGACCCCCGGCCAGCGGCGCAAGCAGCCGATGCTGCAGCGGCAACAATCTTGCGTCGATCATCCGCGCCTCCAGCGGTGGAACCAGTCGAGCAGCGCCGGCAGACGCGGGTGAAGATGGGCACGGCGCCAGGCCCCCGCCGCGTATTTGTTGGCCTCGGTCCATGTGGGGTAAATATGGATCGTGCCAAGGATCTTGTTCAACCCCAGGCCGTGTTTCATTGCCAGCACGAATTCGGCGATCCGCTCTGCGGCGTGTTCGCCCACCAGCGTGACGCCCAGAATACGGTCCTTGCCGGGCACCGTCAGCACCTTGACAAACCCCTGCGCCGATCCGTCGGCGATGGCGCGGTCGAGGTCTTCAAGCCCGTAGCGGGTGACCTCGACCGCAATGCCCTGCGCCGCCGCCTCGGCCTCTGACAGCCCGACACGGGCCACCTCCGGGTCGGTAAATATCGCCCAGGGGATCACGCGATAATCGACGCGGAACCGCCAGAACCCACCCAAAAGCGCATTGACCGAAGCAAACCAGGCCTGATGGGCGGCGGCATGGGTAAGCTGATAAGGCCCCGCCACATCTCCGGCGGCCAGAATGTTGGGATGCAGGGTTTCCAGATAGTCGTTGGTTTGCACCACCCGGTCGGGCGCTATGCCCAGCCGCTCCAGCCCGAACCCCCGCAACCGCGGCACGCGGCCCAGCGCCAGGATGATCTCGTCAAAGCCGATCCGGCGGCCTTGGCCCTGATGCGACAGCTCGACCCATTTTTCATCGGAGCAGACACCGCAGGCGAGGGCCTCCTGCCCGGTCAGCACCTGAACCCCGTCGGCCTCCAGCGCCGCCTGCACCAGCGCCGACACCTCGGCATCCTCGCGCAGCAGCAACCGCGCCCCCCTCTCGACCAGCACCACCTCCGTGCCCAGCCGCGCAAGGCTCTGCGCCAGTTCCACGCCCATCGGCCCGCCACCCAGCACCACCACACGGCGCGGCGCCTCCTCGAGGCTGCGCAGGTGATCCCAAAGCGTGTCCGAGGTCAGATAGCCGACATCGCCAAGCCCCGGCAGCGGCGGCACCTGCGGCGCGGCACCGGTGGCGAGGATGACCGCCCGCGTGGTCAGCCGGCGGGTGGAACCGTCGGTCATCGCAACCTCGACCGTCCAGGGGTCGATCAGCCGCGCATGGCCCTCCAGCACCTCGACCCCAAGGCCGGTGTAGCGCGCCACACTGTCATGCGGGGCGATCTGGGCAATCACCCGATGCACCCGTTCGATGACGCGGGCAAAGGTTACCCTGGGCGGCGAAACCTCCAGCCCGAAGCGATCGGCGTGGCGGATCTGATGCGCCAGCCGGGCGGCGCGGATCAGCGCCTTCGAGGGCACACAGCCCGAATTCAGGCAATCGCCGCCCATTTTCCGCGCCTCGACCAGGGTGACCCTGGCCTTGGCCGCCGCCGCGACATAGGCCGACACCAGCCCCGCCGCCCCGCCACCGATGACAATCAGGTTGCGGTCGAATACCGCCGGGCGGGTCCAGCCGGACCGGGCTTTGCGGCGCTTGAGCAGATGCAGGACCATGCGGGCAATCCAGGAGACAAGGCCCAGAAGGGCGAACGAAACCAGCAGCGCGGGGGAGAGGATATCCGAGACGCTTTCCAGCCGGGCCAGTTGCGTGCCCGCATTCACATAGACCGCGGTTCCCGCCAGCATAGCCAGCTGGCTTGTCAGATAAAAGCGCCGCAGTGGCATGGCCGTCAGCCCCATCAGCAGATTGACCGCAAAGAACGGAATGACCGGGATCAGCCGCAGCGAGACCAGAAAAAGCGTCCCATCGCGGCGCAGACCCTCGTCGATGGCCTCGGCCCGGCTGCCCAGCCTTTCACGCACCCAGCCGCGCAACAGGGTGCGCGCCGCCAGAAAGGCCAGCGCGGCCCCGATGGAAGAGGCGAAAGAGACAATCACCAAGGCCGGCCAGAACCCGAACAGCGCCGCCGTGGCCAGCGTCATCCAGACCGCAAAGGGCAAGGACAGCGCCGCCACCACGACATAGGCAGCAAAAACGATCACCCCGAGCAGCAGCGCGTGATCCTGCCGCCAGCCCTGCAACCGGGTCAGACCCTGGCGCAGGCCGGCAAGATCGGCGGCAGGGGCCCAGACAAGCAGGGCCAGAACCACGGCCATGGCGATGACGAACAGGATCGGTCTGGTCACGGCGGGTTCCTTGGTCTTGGGTCCGGGTGCGGGGGTCCGGGGGAGGCGGTCCGGGTGAAGCGGGCGGCCCAACTCATGTGACCGGAGCCGCAGCCCGAGGCCGTCCAGATACAGGTCCGGTTACGGTGGCATCTGTTACGCAGGTTCGGAAAGAAAAGGGAACCGCTGCGACAGCGGCGCCATCCGCCTCGCGCGGCGGGGGACGCTGCCCGCTCTCGCACCCGCCCCCATCTGCCCTCCCTCGCCTCCGGGCAGCGGGCCGGTCACCGGGTTTCGCCCAGCCCCCGCCTTTCGCCCTGCCTCCGCCTTTTGCCCTGCCTCCGCCTTTCGCCCTGCCCCCGCCTTTCGCCTTGCCGCAATCACTGGCAACGGGCATCTTCGCGCAAACGGAGGGCGGATGTTCTACCTTGGGATAGATGGCGGCGGCTCGGGCAGCCGTGCGGTTCTGGCCGATGCGGAAGGCGTCGTTCTGGACCGTGCCGAGGGTGGGCCGGCCAATATCGCCACCGATTACGCCACCACGCGGGCCAATCTGACCGACCTCGCCCTTCGGGTCAGCGGCGGGCGCCCGCTTGGGCGGCTGCGGGCGGTTCTGGGGCTGGCGGGGGCCAATCTCTCCGGCGCCGCCCCCCGGCTCGAAGCCGATCTGCCGTTTCGTGCCAAGGTCGTGCAGGACGTCACCACCTCGCTGCGCGGGGCGCTGGGCCGGGCCGATGGCATTGTGGCGGCACTGGGCACCGGCTCGGTTTTTGCCCGCCAGCTTGGCGGCACGACGCGGGCCATTGGCGGCTGGGGCTTTCGGATGGGCGATGAGGCCTCGGGCGCCTGGATCGGGCGCAGCGTGCTGAACCGGTTGGGCCGGATGCTGGACGGTTACCACCCGGTCAGCCCGCTGGCCGAGGCGCTTCTGGCCGAGCTGGGGGGCGGGCCCGGACTGGTGCGGTTTTCGCTGAGCGCCGGACCGGCCGATTTTGCCGCCCTCGCGCCGCGGCTGCTGGCGCAGCGCCGCGACCCCTGCGCCCAGGCGGTTCTGGCCGAGGCGGAGGCCGAGATCCGCAAGGCCATCGGGCTGTTGCAACGCACCCCGCCGCTGCCGGTGGTCTGGCTTGGCGGGCTTGGCGCGGCGCTGGCCCTGCCCGACTGGCCCAGCCGCCCGGCGGCGGGAAATGCGCTCGACGGGGCGCTGGCACTGGCGCGCGACGCGGCAACATGGGCCGGCTGATCCTGGCCGGGGCCCGGCAGATATTTGATGGCAAAACGCTTCACCCGCATCATGTGCTGGTGCTTGAGCAAGGGCGGATCGTCGCGCTTTTGCCCGAGGCCGAGGCGCCACCCGGCCCGCGGCTGCGGTTGCGGGGCGGCACGCTGGCACCGGGGCTGGTCGATCTGCAGGTCAACGGTGGTGGCGGGGTGATGCTGAGCGGCAAAGACCCGCTGGCCGAAATCGCCACGATCTGCGCCGCCCATGCGCGACTTGGCGCCACCTCGGTCTTGCCCACGCTCATCACCACAACGGTGCGGGCAAGCCGTGCCGTGCTGGCGGCGGGGGTGGCGGCGGTGGGGCGGGTTCCGGGCTTTGCCGGGCTGCATCTGGAGGGGCCGCATCTGGACCCGCGCCGCCCCGGCTGCCATCGGGCCGAACATATCCGCCCGATGACGCAAGACGATCTGGAAACCCTGTGCGAGGCACGGGCGGGGCTGCCGGCACTGATGGTGACACTGGCGCCCGCCTCGGCAAGCCCGGAACAGATCGCCCGGCTGTCGGCTGCGGGCGTGGTGGTGGCGCTGGGCCACAGCGATTGCACCCTGCACGAGGCCGAGGCGGCGCAGGCCGCCGGGGCAGGCGTGGTGACGCATCTTTTCAACGCGATGAGCCCGCTTGGCAGCCGCGAGCCGGGGCTGGTGGGGGCCGCCCTGTGCCTGCCGTTTGCGGCGGGGCTGATTGCCGACGGGATTCACGTTGCACCCGAAACCGCACAACTGGCGCTGCGACTGGCGGGGGAGCGGCTGTTCCTGGTCTCGGATGCGATGGCCGTTGCGGGCACCGATCTGACCGGGTTCCCGCTGGATGACAACCGGATCTTCCGCGCCGATGGTGCCTTGCGGCTGGAAAACGGCACGCTGGCGGGGGCCGATCTGAGCCTGCCGCAGGCCATTTGCCATTGCATCCATCGGTTGGGCGTTGCCCCGGCGCAGGCCTTGACCATGGCCACCCGCCGCCCCGCGCAGGTGATTGGATCAAGTCGGGGCCAGATTGCCCCCGGCCTGCCGGCGGATCTGGTGCATCTTGACGAGACCTGGCACCTCTCTCGCGTCTGGCAAGCGGGGGTCGAGCTTCAGGCGAACTCGCCCACGGAATAACCCTGGATATACAACAGCGCCGACAGATCGCCGTGGTTGATCCGGATCTCGCATTGCGCCGCGACCGAGGGCTTGGCGTGCAGCGCCACCCCGGCGCCCGCAAGGCCCAACATGCCCAGGTCATTGGCCCCGTCACCCACCGCCATCACCTGATCGTGGCCGATCCCGCGCCGTGCCGAAATCTCGATCAAGGCCTGCACCTTGGCCTCGCGGCCCAGAATGGGGCGCAGCGGAACGCCGGTCAGCCGGCCATCCGCAAGGCCCAGAACATTGGCGCGGTTCTCGTCAAAGCCGAGCGTCTCGGCCACAAACCCGGTGAAGGCGGTAAACCCGCCCGAGACCAGCGCGCAATAGGCGCCATTGGCCTTCATCGTGGCCAAGAGGTCATGCCCCCCCGGCATGAAGGTGATGCGTTCGGAAATCACCCGGCCGATGACGCTTTCGGGCAAACCGCGGAGCAGGCCCAGCCGCTCGGTCAACGCGCCCTCGAAATCCAGCTCGCCATTCATCGCCCTTGCGGTGATGGCCGCCACCTGCGCCCCCACGCCGGCCACATCGGCCAGTTCGTCAATGCATTCCTGCTGGATCATCGTGCTGTCCATATCGGCCAGCAGCATCGCCTTGCGCCGCCCCGCCTCGGGCTGCACCACAAGATCGATGCCCAACCCCTGCAAATCCTGCCAGACCTGCCAGCGGTTTTCCGGCACGTCGCCAAGCGCGAATTCCGCCGCCACGCCGGGGTTGAGCCAGCGCGCCTCGCCCCCCGCCCAGGCATCGCGCAGCGATTCGACCGTCGCACGGGACAGAGTGGCCGCCTGAGGGTCGGCAAGCAGGGTGGCAATGAACATGGGCGTGTTTCCGATAGTGGAGAGGGATGTCGCTTTTGGCGGCCGATGCGACGCATTAGCGCAATTTTGTCTATTGTGCCAGTGAGCCGAAGCCATTACGAGCGACGGCGGGACACCCCTCCCCAACGAGGGGCGTTTATCTGAAAGGATACCATAGATGGCAACGAATGCTCCGGCGCTGCGCCCGGTCAATGCGCGTTTTTCTTCGGGCCCCTGCGCGAAGATCCCCGGTTTCTCCCTTGATATGCTTGCCGATGCGCCGCTTGGCCGTTCGCACCGTGCCGCCGTTGGCAAGGCGAAGCTGAAAGAGGCGATCGACCTCACCCGTGAAATTCTGGGCGTGCCCGCCGATTACCGCATCGGCATTGTCCCCGCATCGGATACCGGCGCGGTGGAAATGGCGCTCTGGTCGCTTTTGGGCGCCCGCAAGGTAACGATGTGCGCCTGGGAAAGCTTTGGCTCGGGCTGGGTCACCGATGTGGTCAAGCAACTCAAGCTTGATGCCGAGGTGCGCGAGGCCGGCTATGGCGACATCGTCGATTTTGCCAGCGTCGATTTCAACACCGATGTGGTTTTCACCTGGAACGGCACCACCTCGGGCGTGCGTGTGCCGAGTGGCGATGCCATCCCCGCCAACCGCGAAGGCCTGACGATCTGCGATGCCACCTCGGCCGCCTTTGCGATGGACCTGCCCTGGGACAAGCTCGACGTGACCACCTTCTCCTGGCAGAAGGTGCTGGGCGGCGAGGGTGGCCATGGCGTGCTGATCCTTTCCCCCCGCGCGGTGGAACGGCTGGAAAGCTACACCCCCGCCTGGCCGCTGCCGAAGATTTTCCGCCTGACCTCCAAGGGCAAGCTGATCGAAGGCATCTTTGTCGGCGAGACCATCAACACCCCCTCGATGCTCTGCGTCGAAGATTATCTGGTGGCGATGAAATGGGCGAAATCGGTGGGCGGGCTGAACGGCCTTGTCAACCGCGCCGCATCGAACGCCAAGGTGATCTGGGATTTCTGCGCGCAGAACCCGTGGATTGCCAACCTCGCCAATGATCCGGCCACCGCTTCGACCACTTCGGTCTGCCTCAAATTCACCGATGCGCGCATCAAGGATGGCGCCGCCTTTGCCAAGGCCGTTGCCAAGCGGCTGGAAAAGGAAGGCGTGGCGCTGGATATCGGCGCCTACCGCGATGCGCCGGCCGGCCTGCGCATCTGGTGTGGCTCGACGATCGAGGCGGCCGATGTCGAGGCCCTGATGCCTTGGCTTGCCTATGCTTTCGAGGCCGAAATCGCGGCGCAAGCCTGATTTGTGACGAACCGGTGGGCGCGGCCCTGCGCCCATCCTTCCTCCCATTCCCAATATTCAGGAGCCCAAAATGGCCCCCAAGGTTCTCATCTCTGACGAGCTTTCCGACGCCGCCGTGCAGATTTTCCGTGACCGCGGCATCGAGGTGGATTTCCAGCCCAAGCTTGGCAAGGACAAGGAAAAACTGGCCGAAATCATCGGCAATTACGATGGCCTGGCCATCCGCTCGGCCACCAAGGTCACGGCCGCGCTGCTGGAAAAGGCCAACCGGCTGAAAGTGGTGGGCCGGGCCGGTATCGGCGTGGACAACGTTGACAAGGACGCCGCCTCGAAAAAAGGCGTGATCGTGATGAACACGCCCTTTGGCAACATGATTACCACCGCCGAACATGCCATTGCGCTGATGTTCGCTGTGGCGCGGCAGATCCCCGAGGCCTCGGCCTCGACCCATGCGGGCAAATGGGAAAAGTCGAAGTTCATGGGGGTGGAGCTGACCGCGAAGACGCTGGGCGTGATTGGTGCCGGCAATATTGGTGGCATTGTCTGCGACCGCGCCAAGGGGCTGAAAATGAAGGTCGTGGCCTATGACCCCTTCCTGAGCGAGGAAAAGGCCGAAAAGATGGGTGTGGAAAAGGTGGAGCTTGACGTGCTGCTCAAGCGCGCCGATTTCATCACCCTGCAC
>CAZPWV010000012.1:0-997 GCA_964590825.1 uncultured Rhodobacter sp.
CGACAACGGCATCAACCTGTGGTGCGTTTCGGACAACCTGCGCAAGGGCGCGGCGCTGAATGCGGTGCAGATCGCCGAAGTGCTGGGCAACCGCTGCCTGAAGAAAGGCTGAGCGGCTCTGCGGGGCTTGGCCCGGAGCGCAAGCACTGGCCCGGAACGCAAGCACTGGGCCGGGACGGCAGGTTCAGCAAGGCGGCAAGCCGCCGACTGGCAATAACGTGAGGGCGCCGCGACGTGGCGCCCTCTTGCTTTTGTGCCCGGCTGCGAGGACGCTGCCCCCGTCTCAACCGGGAGGATCGAATGCCCCGTCTTTCACTTGCTGCCGCGCTGGCCCTTGCCTGCGCGCCCTCGGCCCTGCTGGCGGCCCCCACCGAAATTGCGGCGCGGGTCGAGGCGGTGACCCTCTTTCCCTGGGGCGCGCAGGTGACCCGTAGCCTGGATGTGCCCGCGGGAACGGCGGGCGAGGTGCTGGTGCCGAACCTGCCCGATGGCACCGACCCCGCCAGCCTGCGGGTGGCAGGCGAGGGTGTGGCGGTGGGGGCGGTGACGCTGATGGCCGACCGCCAGCCGGCGTCGGATGAGGTCGTTTCGCCCGTCCTTGCCGCCGCCCGCGCCGAGGTGGAGCGCCTTGCGCAAGCGCTTGCGCTGCGCGAAGACGAACTGGCGGCGCTGGGCGCCAAGGCCACGGCCGCCGAGGCCAAGGCCGATTTCCTGCGCCGGCTCGACACCAGCAACGTCACCCCCGATCAGGTGGCGGCGCTGGCGGCGACGGTGGCCGAGGGGGTGCTGGCGGCGGCGCAGGAAAGCATCAATGCCAAGGCCGAATTGCGCGCGGCCGATCTGGCGCTGAAACCCGAGCGCGCGGCGCTGGAGCGGGCGCAGCAGGCCCTGGCCGCGCTGGAAAACCCCGCCAAGGCCTCGGATTCGCTGCTGCTTTCGGTGTCGGGCGCGGGCAAGGTGACGATCACCACCTTTGTGTCGGAAGCCGGCTGGACGC